>CAYSAH010000249.1:0-1617 GCA_964428945.1 uncultured Bacteroidaceae bacterium
AATTCTTATTAAAATCACCAGCTGTTCATGGCCAATGGGTACGCGAGTGATAAAATCTTCAAGACAGGTGAACTCCCCGTTCTTTTTCCGCTCCGAAATTATCACTTGGGATAATTTATACTCCAGGTTCTGAATATGGATAAGTCCCAGGTAGATGTCGTTGCCAAAAATAATTGTATGCAGCATGCTTTTATTGACACAGGGCAGGTGTATGGTGCCTCCCTTGCGCTGCGCCTCATTAACATATACCCAGGTTTGGTAAAACCCACCAAAATTATTAATAACAGCAACCTGGAATTCAAGCGGGTAATAAGTTTTAAGGAACAATGACTGGAAGCTCTCAACTGCAAATGAAGCGGAATGGGCCTTCGAGAAGGAATAACCGGCAAATGAGCTGATCTGTCGCCATACTTCATTGGTGAGGGATTCAGTGTATCCCTTTTCCCTGCAATTTGAAAAGAACTTGTTGGCAATCCTGTCGAACTCCCTCCGTGAACGGTATTTCCCGCTCATGGCCCTGCGAAGCACATCTGCATCTGCCAGGTCAAGTCCTGCAAAATGGTGACAGACCTTAATAACATCTTCCTGGTATACCATCACACCGAAAGTTTCGGAAAGCTGCTCCTCCATTACTGGATGCAGGTATTTAAATTCACCGGGATGATGGAATCGATGTATGTATTCCCGCATCATGCCCGACTTTGCAACACCAGGACGAATGATCGAGCTTGCGGCCACAAGGCTCCGGTAATTGTTGCACCTGAGCTTTTTCAATAGTCCTCGCATCGCGGGACTCTCAATGTAGAAACACCCGTTAGTTTCACCAATGCGCAGCTGCTCAAGTACATTTTCATCTTTCTTGAAGAGGTCGACCCGGTGCACATCCACATCAGTACCCCGATTGTACTTAATGATCTCCGCCGCCTCCTTGATATGGCCTATGCCTCTCTGGCTTAAGATATCTAACTTTTCATATCCGATACTTTCAGCAACATACATATCCCATTGCGTGGTTGGAAGTCCTTTGGGAGGCATGTCAAGTGCAGTGTAGCAGGTGATAGGCTCTTCGGAAACAATTACTCCACCGGCATGTATACTCCTTAGATTAGGAAAATCAACGACCTGATTGCCTATCCTGTATATTTGAGAAATAATATGATTGTCATTCAGTTTGTCATCCGGGTATTTAACCAGGAGATCGATCTCTTCCTTCGGGAGCCCGTAAACCTTTCCCAGTTCGCGAAAGATAGACCGGTCCCGGAATGTTGAAATAGTGCCGATAAGGGCCGTATGTCTCCTTCCATAACGTTTAAAAATATAATCGAGCACTTCATCCCTTTCCTTCCATGAAAAATCAATGTCGAAATCGGGAGGACTGGTACGTTTCGGGTTGATGAACCTTTCAAAATAGAGATCCAGGTCAATGGGGTCAACATCGGTAATGCGCAGGCAATATGCAACAATAGAATTTGCCCCGCTGCCCCTGCCAACATGATAGAATCCCCGCGACATGGAATAACGGATCACATCCCATGTGATAAGGAAGTAAGATGAGAAACCCAGTTTGTCGATAACACTGAGTTCATGCCTGATCCGTCTTATTGCCTCAGCATTTTC
>CAYSAH010000249.1:1627-5588 GCA_964428945.1 uncultured Bacteroidaceae bacterium
AACGGTAATCCATTCCTTCCAGAGCCAGTTTCTCAAGCAGAATCCTGTCATCGGACCGTGTACCAGTGAAATTTTGCTTGTTCTTGACAGACTTGAAGTCGAATGATATATTGCAATCAGCAATCAGCTTTTCAGTATTCCGCACGATCTGAGGAAAATCGCTGTAGGCGCATTTCAGAAGGTCAGGAGAGATCAGTATATCATTATTCCCTGCCATCATCGAAGGTTTTAGCTTTCCAAGGACGATGTTATGATCTATGGCCCGAAGATGCCTGTGAAGTTCAAAATCTTCTTTACCCAGCATCACAACCGGGTGGTGTATGACCATGCGGGAATGATCATCACGCCAGGGAGAAGAGAGTATACGGTTCACATCCGACGGTTTAACTCCTATCAGCTCATTTTCCCTCATCCGCCGGCCGGGGACATGATCAAAGCTGTAGATGAACCATACATCCCTTGCAGCCGGGGCAGTAAGAGGGAAGGGGAGACCCGTTTCATTGTGATAGGAAAGAAACTCGTTCAGTTCCCTGAAACCATTCCCGTTCCGTGCAATACCGGTGTAAAGATGCCTGTCCCCATCCCGGAACTCGATCCCTGCGATAGGATGGATCCCCCGTTCATAACAACATTTCACGAAATCCACCATTCCCGTTGAATTGTTGATGTCGGTCAGCGCCAGCACCCCGATCCCCAGCTTTACTGCCTCATCAACAAGTGTTTCCACGGCCATTGTGCCATAGCGCAGACTATAATATGAATGACAATTCAGATACATTTACTTGTTTTGTTTGTTTGGGAACCTTGTTCCTTTGATCGTTAAGGCCTGGATTAATGTAATCCGTGTAATCCTTCAATCTGTATAATCCAGAGATTCACCTTAGAATTCCCTCTAACGAGCGAAGCTCTCCTTGCATCTGCCAAAAGCAGATTCCTACCTCCAATACCCCCATCGTCTGTTCTTCAGGTTATCCACCTGCTGCCTTTGTGTTGCAATCTCCACCTGTTTCTTCTCCTGATCATTTTCCGACTTTTCTTCAAGATCCTTAAGCTGAATTCCACTGGCTCTCCTTACAGAAGCTGATCCAAACCGTTTTCGAAGAGAGTCCATGGCAAGGTACAGCCGAACCATTTCTGAAGTATCTTCGAACAGGTCCAGTTGCTGTACCCCCCTGATCAGTCCGGAAAATCTCACTCCGATCAAGCGTATGAGCATACGCCGCTGGTAGATGCGGTCAAACAGTTCTTTTGCCAGTGGTATCAGCACATGATCAAATGTTGTATATCCTATTCGCTTCTGAAGGGTATGTGTATCAAAATTGGAGTACCTGATCTTTACAGTAATACATGAGGTAAGTTTCTCCTCTTTACGCAACTGGAAGGTGAGCTTTTCAACCATGGAGACCAGCAGGTCCTTCAATCCGTTCACATCCATGCTGTCCCTGTCGAAAGTCCTCTCTGCACCTATTGATTTTCTTTCTGAATACTGCATCACAGGCGTGGGATCAATGCCATTCGCCTTTTTCCAGATAAGCACACCGTTCTTTCCCAGTAATCCCTCCATCATCTCCTGCGGGATCATGCTTAAAGTGCCTATATTTGAAATTCCCATGGAACGGAGCAGGTGATAGGTCTTGTCCCCGATCATGGGTATCTTGCGAATGGAAAGGGGAGAGAGAAATCCTGAAACCGTGCCCACAGGTACCTCAATTCCCCCGTTCGGCTTAGCCTCCCCTGTAGCGATCTTGGAAACGGTCTTATTAACCGAAAGTCCAAAGGATATTGGCAACCCCGTATCCCTGATGATCTGCTCTCTCAATTCCCTGGTCCACTGCAGGCAGCCAAAAAAACGGTCCATTCCCGAAATATCCAGGTAATGTTCATCAATGGATGCCTTTTCATAGACAGGAGCCTTCTCTGCAATGATATCAGTAACCATCCGGGAATACTTGCTGTAATTGTCCATATCACCGCGTACGATAATGGCCTCGCTGCACAATGCCCTTGCCAGTTTCATAGGCATGGCCGAATGCACACCATAACGTCGCGCTTCATAACTGCAACTCGAAACCACCCCCCGGTCAGAAGTGCCTCCAATGATCACGGGCATACCCACCAGTTTGCTGTTCTGCAAACGTTCCACCGATACAAAAAATGTATCCAGATCCATATGTACCACGTTTCTTTCCATCATCTGCTCACTTCGTTCGATCATTCCTTGGTTCGTTGCTCATCTCGCCGTGTTCGATCTCCAGGAACTTATTTCATTCGTGTTAGGGAACACTTGCGTCCCGGTTTGGCAGGGGGACGGCTTAATATAATCCGTGAAATTCCCCCATTTGTTTTTTAAAAAATTATTTATATATTTGATTAATTTTTAATCATATTTACGATTACAATATAATCATTTGAAAAATCAATCACAATACTTTAATAAAAAAACAGCCATGTATTTTCATTCAAACATTAAACTTCTAAGAAAACGCAGGAATAAAACTCAGGACGATCTTGCGGCAATACTCGGGATGAAGAGATCTACTTTGAGCGGGTATGAGAACCAGGTGGCAGAACCAGGCATAGAGGTACTGCTGGCTTTTTCGAAATATTACGATCTGGCAGTTGATACGCTGATAAAGGTCGATCTGCAACAACTCTCTGAAAGTCAGATGAGACAGCTTGAGAATGGAAACGATGTTTTTCTTAAAGGAGGAAACCTTCGTATTCTGACTTCCACCGTTGACAGTTCCAATGACGAAAATATCGAACTGGTTAATGAAAAGGCAAGTGCCGGCTATACCAACGGATTTTCAGATCCAGAATATATAAGCGAACTTCCGGTCTTCAAATTACCCTTTCTCTCAATATCAAAAAAATACAGGACCTTTCAGCTGAAAGGAGATTCAATGCTGCCAATACCTGACAAAGCCTATGTAACAGGCGAATTCTTAACTGACTGGAATGAGATCATAACAGGGGAGGCATGTATCGTTCTTACGCTCGATGACGGAATCGTTTTTAAAATTGTCGAAAACAAGATCAGGGAAGAAGGAATATTGACCCTGTACTCACTGAATCCAATGTATGAGCCATTTGATGTAAAAATTAGCGACATCAGGGAAATCTGGAAATTTGTTCATTATATCAGTGAAGAATTGCCTGAACCTGTATTGCCTGAAAACGAACTTGTAAAAACAGTGGCCTCCCTCAAGAAAGAGATGCTCGTGATCAGAAATAAGGTCTTTAATTCAGGGAAATTGCAGGGATAGATTTCAGACAGTAAAGGAATTGCAAAAGTTAACCCTTATACAGATTTTCATGCGCTTTGTAAAATGAAGCCTAATTGAGGTGGAAATCGTCATCCAGCATTTTTTCCTGGTTCCTGATAAGCATCAGATATTCGATCTGCCTGATAATGAAATTCTCACGATGCTCATCAGACGACATAAGCAGGAATTTATATTTATCTTCAGATGAAAGTTTAAGTGCGCGAATAATATCATGGGCAAAGAAAGCTTTCCTATCAGTGTCATTAAGAAAAGTTCTGTCGAAATTTTCTATATAGCTGATGATAAGATCAATGAGTTTTTTACTTTTTACCTGGGAAGGCAGTGCAAGTACCTCTACATTCCCACCGGCATAAAGTTTTCCGGTCATCTTTTCTGTATAGCTGTTTACTTTGATAATTGCAACAGATTCAACGGTGATAACCTTTTTTCCATTCTCATTTTCTGCAACCACCTGCTGAAGCTTAACCTCACATCCATATTCCATTATCTCATCGTCCTTAACAAAAGGAATCCCGAAGGTGAATCCCTCCCGCCTGGCCTCTTCAATGAGTTGCAGGTACCTTGGTTCAAATATTCTCAGGGGAATATCTTCTCCCGGATAAAGGAAAACCCCCAAAGGGAAAAATGGCAGTATTTTCTGTTTAGTATTCAAATATCATAACTTTAACACTGGC
>CAYSAH010000249.1:5613-6179 GCA_964428945.1 uncultured Bacteroidaceae bacterium
ATAGCTTTGTTTATTGGTTTTCTAAAAAATTTTAATCCTCATGCTTATCAAAAGTAAATTATGTGTTTCACAATAAATATAAATACCAGTCGGAACGCGATTGAAAAAAGATTCAATGTAAATACCTCTGTACTCCAGGATTTTGAATTCCGCTATTTTTACAGGGCTTTTCAGAATCCGCTTCTTCCTGTGATTACTCAACAAAATCCCGGTGCAGTCAGTTTGATGCAGTGGGGATTGATACCCCATTGGGCTGCATATGCTGCACAGGGAGAAATGATCAGGAAGGGTACATACAATGCCAGGGCGGAAACGATTAGCACTAAAGCCTCTTTCAGAAAACCTTTTAATACCTCGCGCTGCTGGATTATCGCAAATGGTTTCTATGAGTGGCAAAATATCGGGAAAGAAAAAATACCATGGTACATACATAAAAAGGACCAGTCTCTGTTCGCATTTGCAGGATTGTATGACAGATGGGTAGACCCTGATACAGGGAACTCATTTTCTACTGTTTCTGTTATTACTACACATGCAAATCCATTAATGGAGAAGATACACAATAC
>CAYSAH010000250.1:0-6158 GCA_964428945.1 uncultured Bacteroidaceae bacterium
CTACCTTCGGGGTTGCAAATATATTAATTTTTGAACAATCTTAAACAGCAGTTTTTGAATTTTTATCTCGCCTGGCTGAATTTGTTTATTTTGCCCTCCCGCAATAACTGTAGCTTCTTTGCCCGTGCTTCGTCCACATTGATGCGCTTTTCTCCTCGCTTCTCAAAGGCTAACGATTTTTTACTACCGGTAAACTCAATGTATGCAAAGAAATCGTGGATATAATTTTCTTCCAGTACCTGCGTTTCAACCCACGCAGCATCTGCAATCCCAAGACCAGAGTTATTGTATTTGTCATTTACCCAGGCATCAACATAATACCTTTGCGCATTCAGGTCTTCATAAACACATTTTCCAAGCTGGCTTGTAAAGACTTCCTCCAAGGCATTAGTGTAATTGTACCAATCATCATATGTCGGGTAAAGAATAACAGAGGCATCCGCTATCGGTAAATAGTCTTCCTCAACATCCAGAACGGTTATCCTGAGTAGTGAATTAACACCTTCATATACATATATTGGCTTTGAGATTGAATGCTGTTCACCTGCAAGTCCATATGCTGTAAGTGTAACTACATAATCACCTGGCGTATCATAACTGTAAACCGGGGATTCAAGTTCAGAAACATATCCATCGCCAAAGTTCCACAGGAAAGAAACCCCATCAATGGAAGTATTATAAAATTCAACCTGCTCACCAATAAAAACAACATCTGTTTCATATGCTTTCGGACCATCATTAACAGGCAGGTCAGTGTATATTCCAAAATTTGCTGTCGGTATAATTGATACAACCTGGATCGTTGCTGATGCCACGTCCATACCGCTCCGTTTTCCGAAAGCCTTAAGTTGAACAGTAAAAGTTCCACCTGCCGAAAAAGCATGAACTGCATCATAGTTCATCGCTGATGTGCCGTCACCGAAATTCCATTCAAATGATTCGGCGTCAACCGATAGATTTTCAAAAATTATCTCTTCTCCTGCAATAGGATTTGCCGGTGAATAAGCAAAATTCGCTATAGGGTCGCTGGCACATCCTGTTAGTATAAAACTTATTACAGCTGTGATGCTAATTATTCGTTTCATGATCGTAAATATTAAGGTTTCAATTTAAGCAGGACTGAATAAGGCTAACCTGCGGGCTTTCAAATTTATTATTCTTTGAATGAATATATCCAAAATACATGCCAAAAAGAAATATTGTATATTTTAAATGATTTTCATTCCTTTAGCAAAACCTAAACAATCCAAAGCTATGCGAAGTTCAAGCCGTACTGTTTTACTGATAATCTGCCTACTGTTTATTGACGTATCTTTTGCTAAGTCCCAGGAACAGAAGATCACGCTCGGGAAGATATACAAGGATTACCTTTTCCAACCAAAATCAATACGCGGTATCAATTCGATGAACGACGGATTGCACTACACTGTTAATAATGGTGGATTCTCCATTGACAAGCACAGGTATGTCGATGGCGAAAAGGTCGAAACCCTTTTTGATGCAAAGGATTTCAAGGAAATGAATTCTTTTAACAGCTATACTTTTAGCAAGGACGAAAAGTTTATCCTCCTTACAACAGGAACCGAACCGATATACCGGAGATCCTTTCTGGCAAATTATTATGTGTACAATACTATCGAAAAGGATCTCAAATTACTTTCTCCCAACGGTAAACAGCAGCAGGCTGCACTATCCCCTGATAACAGGCATGTGGCCTTCGTAAGAGAAAACAATATCTACATTGTCGACCTGGACACTATGCTTGAAAAGCAACTCACCTTTGATGGCAAACAAAATGAAATAATAAACGGTATCCCGGATTGGGTGTATGAAGAGGAGTTTGGATTTGCAGACGGATTCAAATGGTCGCCCGATGGCAACAGGATCGCTTTTTACAGGTTCGACGAAACCCATGTAAATGAGTTTTTCATGTCGAAGTTTGGAGAATTGTATCCCGAAACCCTGACATTTAAATATCCGAAGGCCGGAGAAGAGAACAGCAAGGTGTCCATCCATGTTTATGACCATGACACTGATAAAATAACTGATATGAGGGTGGAAACCGATGAAGAATTCTATATCCCCAGGATAAAATGGACAAATGATCCTGAAATCTTAAGTGTCATAAGGATGAACAGGCTTCAAAATGAAGTGGCTGTTATTCATTGTGATGCGAAAACCGGTAATTCAAAAATCGTTTATAAGGAATCCAATGAAATGTATATTTCCGAAGCTACAGATAATATGATCACCTATCTTCCCGATAATGAATCGTTCATACTTATAAGTGAAAGAGACAAATACTTTCATTTTTACCTGTATAATTTTAAAAATGGCACTATAGAACCTATAACTTCAGGGAACTGGGATATTGCAGCCCTGGTCGGTGCTGACATGAAGCGAAATACACTCTTTTACACATCTTACGAGGAATCCTGCACCGAAATACATCTCTATTCAATCAAATTTGACGGAAGCAGGAAACAGAAGATCTCCAATGAGCGCGGGACCTATTCTGCTGATTTCAGTAAAACATTCGATTATTACATTCTGAATCACTCAAATATCAATGAACCTCCGGTATATGAACTTTTCAACCGGAAAGGGAAACTGATCCGGGTACTGGAAGACAATGCGAATTTTGCACAGACTGTCGAGGCTTACGGATTCTCCAAAACAGAGTTTATAAAAGTACCTACAAAAAGCGGGCAGCTGCTTAATGGATATCTGATCAAACCAAAAGACTTTGATCCTCAGAAAAAATATCCCTTGTTTGTCTTTGTCTATGGCGGACCGGAATCTCAGAATGTGGTGGACCGATGGAATTACAGGGCACCCTGGTTCCAGATGCTGGTCCAGGAAGGGTATATTGTTGCCTGCGTGGATAACCGCGGAACAAATGGCCGGGGTGAGGAATTCAGGAAATCGACCTACATGCAAATGGGTAAACTCGAGACCATTGACCAGCTCGAAGCTGCCACCTACCTGGGTGATCTTCCATATATTGACAGGGAACGTTTAGGAATGTTTGGATGGAGTTACGGAGGCTTCATTACAAGCCTGTGCCTCACCAAAGGTAAGGGCCTGTTTAAGATGGGAATTGCTGTTGCACCTGTTACAAACTGGCGCTATTACGACACAGTATATACAGAAAGGTTTATGCGCAAGCCCCAGGAAAATGCAGCGGGATACGATGACAATTCACCTGTTAATTTCGCGGAGCAGCTTGAGGGAAAATTTTTACTGATACACGGTATGGCAGATGACAATGTACATTTCCAGAACAGCGTGGATTTCGTCACAGCCCTGGTAGCAGCCAATAAACAATTCGAAATGCAGTTTTACCCCAATAAAAATCATGGTATCAGCGGGGGAAATACCACGTTCCACCTGTACACAAGGATGACTGAATTTATTCTTGAGAACCTGTAGCAGGAACGGAGAGAACGGAAGTCATGAGGAATCATTAAATCCTCGAACCGATTCCCCTCTCAATTGTTATTGTTGATAATGTTGGAATCAAACTACAATATTTCATCCTGGCTTCCTACAACAGTAAAGGAGGTGAGGGCAAGGGAATGGGATGAACTGGATGTTATCCTTTTTACCGGTGATGCTTACATTGACCACCCTTCCTTTGGGATTCCGGTAATTGGGCGTGTTCTCGAAGACGCAGGTTACCGCGTGGCGATCGTACCTCAACCCAACTGGCAGGATGACCTGCGGGATTTCAGGAAATTGGGGAAACCAAGACTTTTTTTTGGTATCTCTGCAGGTGCGATGGATTCAATGGTGAACCATTACACGGCCCGAAAAAGAAGAAGATCGACCGATGCCTACACGCCCGGAAACGTATCAGGCTTCCGTCCCGACTACCCTACCATTGTTTATACCAGGATCCTGAAAGAGCTTTTTCCCGATACACCAGTAATTATTGGCGGCGTGGAGGCTTCATTGCGCAGACTCACTCATTACGATTACTGGCAGGATCACTTACGCAAAAGCTTTATCATTGAAACCGGGGCCGACATAATCGTCTACGGCATGGGAGAACCCGCGATCATGCAGCTGGCTAAGCTGATCGACAAAGGAGTTCCTTTTGAACAGATCACAGAACTTAAACAGACTGTAATAGCCCGTCCAAAAAAGAAAGCCGGTGAAATACTTGAAAACAAAAAATTCGCCACACTCTATTCGCACGAAATATGTCTTTCAGACAAGAAGAAATACGCTGAAAACTTTGCAAAAATAGAGATCGCGTCGAACATGATGAACCCTGATATCCTGGTTCAATCGTGTGATGATAAGGTTGTCATTGTCAATCCTCCTTTCCCGCTGATGTCTCAAAGTGCCATTGATAAGATATATGACCTGCCCTACACGAGACTGCCGCATCCAAAGTACAATAAAAAACCTCCCATCCCTGCCTATGAGATGATCAGGCATTCGGTGAATACACACAGGGGGTGTTTCGGAGGTTGCAGTTTTTGTACTATCTCTGCCCACCAGGGTAAATTCGTGGTTAGCCGGAGTGAAACATCGATCCTCAAGGAGGTAAAGAATGTTACCCTGATGAGTGATTTTAAAGGATATATCAGTGATATAGGCGGCCCCTCTGCAAATATGTATAAAATGAAGGGGATCAATGAAAAGATATGCATGGTCTGCCAACGGTCATCCTGCCTTCACCCTTCCATCTGTAAAAATCTTGATACAGACCATACACCGATGACTGAGCTTTATAAGGAAGCCGCAAAAATTGACGGGGTAAAGAAAGTCACTGTTGGCAGCGGGATCCGCTATGACTTCCTTGAGGAAAAGGAAGATAAGAACCATTTCAGGGAGTATTTTAAAAATCTTGTTAAGGAGCATGTGTCCGGCAGGCTGAAAGTAGCGCCGGAACATACGGCTCCTGGAATTCTCAATATCATGAGAAAGCCCGAATATGACCTTTTCGACACCCTCGTTAAGGAATTCCACAAGATCAATAAGGATGCTGGTCTGAACCAGCAGATCATTCCTTATTTTATTTCCAGCCATCCTGCCTGCACCCTTGAAGAGATGGCAGAGCTGGCTGTAATAACAAAAGACCAGGGATTCAGACTTGAACAGGTCCAGGATTTCACCCCGACCCCTATGACCCTTGCAACAGAAATGTATTATACCGGCTACGACCCTTACACGCTCGAACCTGTTATTACGGCAAAAACCGATAAGGAGAAATCTAAACAGGTCATGTTCTTCTTCTGGTATAAAAAGGAATATAAGCAACAGATCAGGGAAGAACTCATAAGGATCGGCAGGGAAGACCTTGTTGGAAAACTGCTTGATAAATAAAACCGCAAACTTTTATTTCTAATATTCTCCAACCATTGATGCTGTCTCAGAAGCGGAACCTGTTTTTAGATCTGTTCACGTTCCTTCGTGTTTCCTTCGTGGTCCTTTGTGTAATAACTATAAAATGCTCGCAGCCGGCACACGGATGGAAGCCATCGGTAAAATTACAAAGAAAAAAGGGTTCAAAGTGTATTTATTTCACCATACAAAAGATTATAACATTAAACAGCCTGCAAATTGAAAGCAACTTATCAGGCATGGGACTTTTGAAACAACAACGATCGCATATCATCATTTTTTATACTAAATTTGCGTCCTGCTTTTAATACAAAAATATGATCAATATAAGATTTCCAGACCAATCGGTCCGGCAGTTTGAAGAAGGAATAACAGGGATTGGAATTGCCAAGGCATTGAGCAACAGTCTCGCAAGGGAGGTACTTGCTGTTTCAGTGAACCAGGAGATCTGGGACCTTACCCGTCCCATCAGGGAAGATGCAGATATCCGCCTCCATAAATGGGATGATGAAGAAGCTCAGCATGCCTTCTGGCATTCCTCGGCTCATCTCATGGCAGAAGCTATCGAAACGCTTTATCCCGGAACAAAGTTTGGGATCGGTCCTGCCATTGAAAATGGATTTTACTACGATATTGATACTGGCGACAATGTTGTGATTACCGATGGGGACCTTCCTTCCATTGAGAAAAAAATGAAGGAACTTGCTGCAGAAAAACAGGAATATTACAGGGAGGAAATAAGTAAAAAAGCTGCACTCGATTTGTTTGGGAAAAAAGGTGACGAATACAAGACCGAGCTTATC
>CAYSAH010000251.1:0-2264 GCA_964428945.1 uncultured Bacteroidaceae bacterium
AACTTTGGCATAAAACAGGGGTTGTAACCTGCGCCATACCAATACCTACTTCTCCCGCAAGGTGATCAAAACTGTTTGCATTGGGGCTTATAATAATAAGTTTTGCGGCATTTAGTTCATCTATTTCCGGTTGGATTAGCTCCTTATCGAAGTAAGCATCGATGGTATCAACAAATACCGAATAATTTTCACTTCTTAACCATTCAACAGTACTTTGATCAAGGTTATATTTATCAGGCCGAACCTGCCAGATAATGTCAGGAGAGTCATTAGCATTCTCAATCATATACTCTATCAAGTTCATATACAATATTTTACCTTCTTCGGTAAATGATATTGCATCATCTTTCTGACCCTTTGGACCAAAAAACACCCAATGACCACCTGGAGCATAGCCTCCTGTATAAGCTTCTACACCTGCTTCAAATTCAGCAAAAATCACTCCTCCATTATCTAAGGTATCGGCCAGGTTGTTATAGTTTTCTGTTCCTTCCGGACTGATATACCCGATAGCATTGGTATCTATTATTGCACTGTCAGCCAGCATCAGACGAGGGTCTATACCCGTCATATAAAAATCACTGGAAGAAATATCACCCCTGGACTCTGAATTGAAGAAATTCATTTTTGACCTTCTCATCACATAAGAACTTTGGCATAAAACAGGGGTTGTAACCTGCGCCATACCAATACCTACTTCTCCGGCTATGTGATCAAAACTGTTTGCATTGGGGCTTATAATAATAAGTTTTGCGGCATTCAGTTCATCTATTTCTGGTTGGATTAACTCCTTATCGAAGTAAGCATCGATGGTATCAACAAATACAGAATAACCTTCACTTCTTAACCATTCAACAGTACTGTGATCAAGGTTATACTTATCAGGTCGCACCTGCCAGATAATGTCCTCCATATCCGGTTCACTATCATCCCATCTGGTAATCCTTTCGAAGACAAAATCATCAAGCGTAGTCGAAACATTCGACAAACCCAGTTCCAGCGAGATGAGTGCACTATCGATGGTGACCCCTTCCATAAGAAATTCGAAATAATAGTCTTTTACGGTCACATTGATCGTGAATGTGGTATCAAGGAAAGCCGTTCCCCGATCATCCGTTCCTATGAACAGGTGTGCTGTTCTTTCTGATGCAGCAGACCCGGCAAAAGAAAACCCGTAGAAAAGGTCTGTTTCAAGCGGAGTAGGCCAGTGACTGACCTGTATTCCTTCAGCGACCGGATTGCTCGCCGGGATAGTAATACCTGTCAGGGAAACAGCACTGCCGACTACAAAGTCATCATCGATACTGTAGCCCAGGCCCTTATTCACATTCAACTCAAAAGGTGTTAGAGGTGTTTCATCGAAAGTGAAAAGAAAAACTGTGTCCTGACCATGCAAATCAAGCTGACTGGTAAAAGGAAGCTGAAATGCAAAAACCAATAAACAAATAAGTAGATTTTTTCTCATGTAGGCATTTTTATAGTTAATAATTAAAGATTCGTCATAAGCAGGGCAAATTGGACTAGCTGATAATTTCCTTCAGCTTCTGTCTTTTATTAAGTGCTTCAAGAAGGAAATACTCCTTGATGAACAGGGAATCATCCCTGTACAGATCTTCATGGATTTTTTTCTTTTCTTCAGGCCTCAAGGCTGGATCGGTCCTGTTTTTATATTCAAAATATGTTTTTGTTGAAAGAACACTGATGAACTGATTGGCTTTATCCAGGTAAAAATCCTTATTATCATTCAATAAACTTAAATCATACAATGCCGATGTCAGAACAGCAAGAGAAGTGATATCAACATTATGATCAGTAATAAAATGGCCGAGATCAGCAACAGAAGCCTTTGTCACGGAATAATTCAATTGTTCCGATATATTTGCCACAACGCTTTCTGCGATATTTTGATATTTTATCTCACGGGTTTCCCTTAATAAAAGGGCACAGCTGTAAACAATTAATGAGTTTAATTTGAACTCGTCTGTTTGAAATAATTTATCCGCTTGAAGCTGAGTGATATCATTCCGTGCTGGATACTCCTCCATTTCAAATGGAAGATCTGTTTTGGCATCATCCTCAAAGTATGAATCCAAAACTACCTCTGCATGCTTGATCGCGATGTTATGATACACCGGATCGGCCGTTAATCTTGCAGCATAGAACAACGATTCGAGCTTCATGATAGACTCAAATCCAAAATTGTAGCTGGCATGATTCTGTGAATTACCGTCCGGATAAAACCATCCTGTTTCCGGATTAAATTG
>CAYSAH010000251.1:2274-3834 GCA_964428945.1 uncultured Bacteroidaceae bacterium
GTGATTTTAATCCCCATGGCTAATCCGGCCATTAGCTGATCTCCCATGCACCAGGCCAGTGAATCCTGATAGTTTTGGTTAATTATGGATAGTGATTCGGTTGCAAGCTCCTTAAATTTTTTATGCCCGCTTAGAATGAACATATTCCAGTTTACCCCGGCAAAATAACCATTGCAAAAATAGATTTCAGAATTTTTATTCTGTTCTATATTGAGTTTCAGAAATGAATTATATTGGTTTTCAATTTCTTCAAATATTTTTTCGGAATGATCTTCATCCTCACTCAGCGGATTTGAACATGAGAGAAGTAGCATGAAGATGCCAGTAGCCAATAATAAAGGTTTCATTTAGTTTAGTTTGCTGTCGCTAAAATATGTGAATCTGCCAAACTGGATTACTCCTATTGTTTCAATTATTCAAAACTATGTTACCTGTTATAATAAATGTCTCATAATGTGACATAATGCCCAATCTTTTTTTTCTTTATCAGAAATCATTTTACAGATTTCTATATATTTATGCTTCAATAGGAAAGGGAAATTAAAGTGGATGACAGCAGTGTTAATATGTTGAAATGTTCAAAACTTATTTTAATCATTCTTTTTGTGTCATGCCAGATTCTGTTGGCAGGTGAAAGTGATTTTTATGTTTCTCTTGCGAGGGTGACTCCTGAGAACGGACTGACCAATTCCCAGGTAAAATGTATCACTGAAGACAGCCTGGGATATATCTGGTTCGGAACCAATAATGGATTGTTTTGTTACGATACAAGAGAAATCAAACAATTCAAGCACACCAGGTATGATTCTACTTCTATTCCATCAAATCGCATAAATATTCTCTTTACAGATCATTCCGGGAGGGTCTGGGTTGGCACAAATAGCGGATTATGCTATTATAACAGGCTACAGGGTGGCTTTATTCGATTGGATCTTAAGTCTTCGAGCGGCAACAGAATTGATCATGTTGTCACTTCATTCATTCAAAGCGATGAATCGGTCTTTTTGTTTACGAATTCCGAAGGGCTTTTCGAGCTTAACCTGAAAACAGGGCTCGCTGAATATATCAAAGTTCATTCCGAAAGTAGCGGAAATCCTGTAAGAGTGTTTCTCGATAATTCCCTTTCTCAGTGGGTCTTTTATGATACTGGTGAGATTTATCTTCGGGAAAAAGATTCAGCTTCGTTTCGGCTTTTCTCAATAGTACCAGGTTTGCCCATTCGTTCGGTTTTTGTCGATGATAAAAACGTTTGGATCGGATTTTTAAATGATGGGATGCTATGTCTGAACTTTGATGGTACAACCAAATTGTATTATTCTACAGACAATGATGGGAATTCACAACTTCCAGACAATCGCATAAGAAGCATTATTAAAGCAAATGAAAACCAAATCTGGGCTGCAACATACCATGGAATAGCCATTATTGAAAATTACCAGGTCATACAAGTTGTTGATCCGGATAATTACTTTGAACTTCCCCATCATTCGGTATGGTCCTTAGTTGAAGATTCCAAACAGAATGTATATTTGAAGTATGCTTGAATTTAAAAAATATTTA
>CAYSAH010000251.1:3844-6151 GCA_964428945.1 uncultured Bacteroidaceae bacterium
GGATCGGGACATGGAAGGGAGGTCTTTGCTTTCACAGTAAATACAACAATACGTTCCGGCAATATAATATTACCTCTAAGATCCATCCTGCCAGTAACAATTATGTTACCTGCATAACCATAATACCAGGTACAGATTTATTGCTTGTTGGTACAGAAAGTGAAGGGATATTTGTTTTTGATCCGGATGCCAATCATTTTGAACAATTGCCTGTAATCAGCGGAAAAGATACGGTCACAAACATAAAATTCCTGAACTATGACCAGGAGGGAAACCTTTGGGTGGGCTCATTCATGTACGGCGTTTTATACAAAAAGAAAAACGACAGGATGTTCACAAAACTCAAAACTCCTTTCGAACAGGGCATGCAGGCCTTCCACATGCTCGATACTGAACATGGAATATGGGTATGCGACTATCCCCAGGGAGTATATTTTTATCACTTTGATTCAAAAGCGTTTACCCGCTATCAGCATAATCCGTATGATATCCGCTCGATCTCAAACAATAATGTCAGGAAGATCTTTAAGGACAGAAATGAAAACCTGTGGTTCATTACTGAAAATGGTTTAAACTTACTCGAAAAGGGATCATCAGAGTTTATCCATTTCTTTTATCAGAGTGATAATCCGAAAAGCATCAATTCGAACGACATTTTTGATATTTATGAGGATAAAAGCGGGAAGTTATTGTTGGGAACAAATGGTTATGGACTGGATGTTTTCGACCCGGCGACCGGTGAAGCGACAAACTTCTCAACAGCGGATGGATTAACGGGAAACGAAATCTTCTCAATCGCTCGTGATGCTGAAGGTGAGTATTGGCTGGCTACGGACAATGGATTGAGCAAATTTAATATCAATACAGGGCACATCAAAGTAATAAGGACAACGAAGCTAAAAAACAACAGGTTTAGCCCCCTTGCATCACTCTCTGTAAATGATAATGAAATATATTTTGGCGGGTCAGGAGGGTTAATCAGGTTCTCTCCAGGGGAAATAAAACGAAATCCATATGCTCCTAAAACGTTAATTACCAAACTTTTCATCAATAATATTGAAATCCGTCCGGATAAGCACACAGAGATTTTATCCGACATAATTACCAATACGAAATCCTTAAAGCTTAAATACTTCCAGAATTCCTTACGTTTAAGTTTTTTGGCGGATAATTATATACATGCAGATGGAAATTCGTTTGTATACCGCTTATCGGGATTTAACGATGAATGGATTGAATCTGGAAAAGACGGGGAAGCGACTTTCACGAATATTCCGCCTGGCAAATATATTTTTGAGGTTAAAGCTTCAAATCAAGATGGCGTTTGGAACGAAAATCCCACCAGCTTATCCATTAGAATTATTCCTCCTCTGTGGTTCAGATGGTATGCATTTTTGTTTTATGGCCTCGTGGTAGTCTCAATCATTATTTTTTACCGCAACCAGCTTATAAACAAACAGAGACTCATTACAGAGGTCAAACTGGCCAAAATGAAAAACCAGGTGGATGAGCGATTACATCAAATGAAACTGCAGTTTTTTACCAATATTTCTCACGAATTCAGGACACCACTCACACTGATATCCGGTCCTGTTACACGTCTGATTAAGAATCAACATATTTATCAGGACGAAACAAAAGAACAACTCAAACTGGTAAAAAAGAACGTTGACCGTCTGTTGCGCTTGGTGAACCAATTCCTGGATTTCAGGGAAATGGAATTTGGGAAAATGGAATTAAACCCGATTAAGTCTGATATCGTCACTTTTTGCCAGGATATTGCCCAATGTTTCACTGAGGCTGCCAGACAGGACAATATCAATTTCATCTTTGAAGCCGATACAGATAAAATACAGGTTGACTTTGATATTGATAAATTAGACAAGGTAATATTCAATTTACTTTCAAACGCCTTTAAATTTAGTCACAGTGGCGGACAGGTAAAATTTGAAATAAGCAATAATCAGAAAAGACTTGACCAATTTGAAGGAACGCCATACATCGTCGGCGGGATGATGCATGAGGATTTTGTTGAAATCTGTGTTAGTGACACTGGAAAAGGCATTCATCCCGACCAAATAAATAAGATCTTTACCCGGTTTTATCATGAAAGTGAATCAAATAAAGGATCTGGGATTGGCCTCTCTTTGGCAAAGGAAGTCGTTTTATTGCACAGAGGACAGCTTACTGTTAAAAGTCAACTAAATAAAGGCTCTGTATTCGCCTTCCAGATTCCTAAAAAGCAATCGAATCGATCGAAGTTACAATTAAATGACACAAAAGTGTCTGCTCCAGTAAGCAATATTT
>CAYSAH010000252.1:0-6146 GCA_964428945.1 uncultured Bacteroidaceae bacterium
CCTTTCAGAGTAGGACCTGTCTCTTGTATCAACTTTTATAACTTCCCCTTGCTCGATAAAGATCGGTACCATAACTGTGGCTCCTGTTTCAAGGGTGGCAGGTTTCAGTGCAGTTGATGAGGAGGTATCACCTCTTACCCCAGGTTCGGAATAGGTGATCTGAAGTTCTACAAATGGTGGCAATTCACAGGAAAGAGGAGTCTCATTATCAGCGTGTACCACGATCTCTACTGCCTGGCCTTCTTTCATAAGATCCGGGTTATCAATTATTTTTTCATTGAGGACGATCTGTTCAAAAGTTTCAAGGTGCATAAAACTGTAGCCGAAATCATCCTTGTATAAATATTGATAGGGTCTTCTTTCAACGCGTGCGGTATTAATTTTCACTCCTGAAGTGAAGGTATTATCGATCACCTTTCCAGTTGTCAGACTTTTAAGCTTGGTCCTGACGAATGCAGGACCTTTACCCGGTTTAACATGCTGAAATTGTACTATTGCGAATAAGTCATTGTTAAACTCTATTACGAGTCCGTTTCTAAAATCTGCGGTTGAAGCCATATTAAGTTATTTTCTTGTGTTTTAAAAGTTTTGCAAAATAAGAAAATATATTGCTGAACGGCAACTTTATTGTTTTGCTCAGAGAATCTTCCTGCGTGGAATCGTTGCAATGAAATCTTTCAGGTAATAGGGTTCGAAATAGGCAGTATCCTCAAAGGCCTGTTCCCTGAATTGCCTGCAGGCAATTTTCACCATAAACCGGGAAGAAGGAATTACGTCTTTTATGAAATGGGCATGTGGATGCTTAATAGTATCCATAATTTTATCAGACCCGTTTCCAAAGAAAATAACCTGCTTATCAAAAAGTAATTTTTCAAAAGATTTTTCGTCCACAATGGTTGCTGTTACCGGGGCAACTTCTTTTAGTTCCTGGTTGTAGACCGCAGAAAACACTTCCATTCTCCTGGCATCGATCATCGGACAGAGCAGGATCCCGCTTAACTCCCCGATCAATTTTTGTACTGCAGGCTTGTAAAGAGCTGCTGTAGCCAGTGCCTGCAAGGTAATTACACCAATCACGGGAATGTTTTGGGCAAATGCAAAACCTTTGGCTACAGAAACCCCTATCCTCAACCCGGTATAGGAACCCGGGCCTTTGCTTATGGCCACTGCATTGACCTGCGACGGGGAGATCCCTGCTTCGGTCATAACCTCACTCATAAAAACAGTAAGTAATGATCCGTGCGAACGCTCCTCATCGCTTTCACGGATAGCAAGTATCTCTTCACCTTTACTAAGCGCAACCGAACAGATATTGGTGGCTGTTTCGAGATGAAGGATCAACGGTTCATGCATAATTCTAAACTATTTTTTTTCGTCCATATAGAGCCGGTCTTCAGGGACGATCTCAATGGACATATCATTTGAGAGATCTTTTGAAACGGCAGAGTAGGGAGCAGTAATGACCTGGTCGGCGGGATCCAGTCCTTCAAGGATTTCAATATAACTATTATCCTGTATGCCTGTTTTTACGGGCTTCTTAATTGCTTTTCCTTCCACAGCTATAAATACAACAGTCTCTTTTTCTTTTTCTTCTGTGCTCTTCATTTTAACCGAGGATACTTCCACATCACCTGAAGAACTGACGGAAGCCTCCTGGATTTCTTCTTCATCTACTTTGCTGGAATCTTCTTCATTCTCTTCCCCAATTACCCTTGTGGCAACTGCCTGGATCGGGATTGAGTAAACTCCTTTCCTGACTTCAGTTTGTATATCGGCAGTTGCAGACATTCCAGGGCGAAGCGGATAAGGGTTTGTGGCAGTAACTTTGTCCTTGTATGATTCAGGAAGCAACCTGATCTTTACATTGAAGTTGGTTACCTGGTCTGTTGTAATACCAACTACATTTGCAGAAACAGGGATCTCAGTCACAACGCCTTTGAATTTTGTATCAAGGTATGCGTCTACTTCGATAAGCGCGGTATCCATGTAAGCCACCCTTACAATATCGTTCTCGTTGACCTCAACCTCAACCTCCATCATGCTTAGATCAGCGAGCCTCAGGATCTCTGTTCCGGACATGAGTTCAGTCCCGACCACGCGTTCGCCAAGTTCCACGTTAAGTGCAGATATCGTTCCGCTCATTGGTGCATAAATGGATGTCTTTTCAAGATTTTCCTGGGCCTCTTCCAGTCCGGCAACGGCGCTTTGAACAGAAAATACAGCGGCTTCCTTTTCAGCCATTGCCGTCCTGTAATTTGTTTCGGATTGCTCGTATTCGGCCTCTGAAATGGCATTCTGAGAAAACAATTTCTTGGTCCTTTCAAAATCCAGTTTGCTCATTTCCAGCTGTGCCTCGGCCTGTTTTTCCCTTGCCTTTGCATTGTTGAGACTTGCTTCTGTCCTGTTCCTGATCATGATATAATTTTCCGGTTTGATCTTAAGCAGGAATTGTCCCTTAACAACATTATCACCTTCCTTAACAGCAAGTTCAACGATCTCTCCTGATACATCCGGAGAAATTTTCACTTCCGTCTCTGGCTGGATCTTACCATTTGCGGTGATGATCTCCGTTATATTTCTTATTTCACCTGCCTGAACAGCAACTTTAATATAGGATTCCTGTCCAAACCAGCCTAATTTTTTTCCTATTCCAAAGAAAATAAGCAGAACAAGGGCTGCGATTGACAGTATGATAAGAAGCTTTTTTGATTTCATGATTGGTATTGTAATTGATGAAGGATTATAAATTTATTGATTCCCCTTTGTAGAAATTGAGGATCTTTGTTTTAAAAATAAAGTCATATTTTGCCTGGAGAAGATCGGACTGGGTCATGGTCAGCTGATTTTTCGAAGTATTGTAATCCACTGTATTGACAAGCCCTACCTCGAATTTCTTTTCAGTGTATTTGAATGATTCCTCCATGGAAATAAGGGCTTTCTCGGAGGATTCAAATTTCTTCAGGGCGGCAACTGCATCAGCATAGGCTTGCTGGATGTTGCGGTAAAGGGAATTTTTTGCACTTTGCAGTTCCAGCTGGGCATTCTCAATACCGATCCTCGCATTTGCAATGGCAGTGTTCACCTGTCCGCCGTTAAAGATCGGGATGCTTAATCCCAGGCCTATACCAACACTTATGTTATCGCTCATCTGGCTAGCGAAAGAATATTTCCTGCCGACTTCGAGGGGATCAGGGTTCGGGGCCAGGTCGGAATAATCAGTCCTTGTATTTCCCGATAAGGTTAAGGAAGGATAGCGCATTCCTTTGGCAATATCAAGCTGTTTTTGTGTGGATTCCAGGTTTAATTCTGAACTGTTAATCTGGGGCATAAGCTCTTCGGCAATTTGATACACTTCCCGTACGTTGATCACCAGGAGGCTGTCTTTAGGAAGAGGCAGGTCCGGTATTCTGATGGTGAAACCCGGGTCATATTGCAGATCCAGCATCTGTTGCAGGTTCAGATAGGCTAATTCCAGCTGATTCCCGGTATTTATAACATTAAGTTCTTCAGCGGCATATTGAGCCTGGATTTCCAGTGAGCTTCCTCTTGCCAGCTTACCGGCTTCCACCATTTTCTCTGTTCGTTCGACCTGTTGCTTTGTTATTTCGGCCTGGTTCAATGCCACCTGGTATAATTCAGCACTGAACAGGATCTGCAGGTAAGCTGCTGCAATATTAAGTGAAATATCATTTTTTATCTTCTGAACATCTTCATAGCTGGCCAATAAATTGAGCCTGTTCTGTTCGATCGTATTCTTTTTCTGAAAGCCGTTAAAGAGATTGACTGAAGAACTTATATTGGCCCCGACATAATTCTGCTGTTCGTTCCTAAATTCATAGCTTGTCTGGTCCAAAACCCTTCCAAATGCATACCTGTAGTCTGTGCTTGCATTAAGATTTGGCATTCGTGAAAGTTTTGATTGATCCAGGATATTCTCGTTATACCTGGTATTTAGAACAGTCTGCTTTATGCTTATGTTATTTTCCATTGCATATTTTATACAATCTTCGAGCCCCCATGGACCTTCTTGTCCTGAAAGACCTGTCGAAATAAGGGAAAGGAATATTATAATTGCACCAATATTTTTGACCATGTTATGTTACTTTTGAGATTGTAATTTCAAAGATAGGATAAAGCACAGATTATTGTGAAATGAAAAACGAAAAAATCGTTAATTACAAGGATATTGGTGAAGTATTGTATCGCAGGAATTCTCGCGCACGTAATATTTCGATTCGCATCAATTCCCAGGGGATTGTGAAGGTTACCGTTCCGGCATGGTGCAGCTATCATAGGGCGGAGCAGTTTGTAATTGAAAAAAGCACATGGATTGGAACCAAATTATTAAAAATAAAACGGAAAAAGGAAGAAAATCTTGCCTGGAGCCCGGGGGACAGAATCTACTTTCACGGAGGCTGGATTGAAATAGTTCAGGGATACGGTGAAGAATATATAGTATCAAGGACAGGGGATCTCTGCAACATACATGTTCCGGAAGGATTTATGCGTTCGAAGCCGGAAGATATTGAGAACCTTAAAGATCATGTGGCGAAGATTGGGCTGAAAGAGGCGAGATCAAAGCTTCCGGGTTTGCTTAAGAAATATGCAGACCGGGCAGGTCTTTCCTTCAGGCGGGTTTCGATAAGAAAGATGAAAACCAGGTGGGGGAGTTGCTCCCCAGGAAACGATATTAGTCTCAACAGTGCTCTTATTTTCCTGCCGGAAGAACTTATCGAGTACGTATGCCTTCACGAACTGGTCCATACCGTTCACAAAAACCACAGTTCTGCATTCTGGGAAAGCCTGGCAGCCTTGCTTCCTGAGGCTTACAATTGCAGAAAAATGCTCAGGGACGAGACAATTATAGCATGAAGACAGCAGGCATTTAAACTAACTTGCCAGGCCGTTCTCAAAATCCAGCATCTTTTCTTCCCAAAGCAATTGCAAACAGAAATGATAATCTGATATAATCTCATTTGAATTCACCGTTTCCGGCTCATATTCTTTGATTTCCATAATTTTTCCCTGTATTTCCATGAAAACAAAATAATGGAATACATTTCTATTGGCGATTAAGAAATCTTTAAGAAATTATTTAACGGAGTCTTAGTTATCAACAAGTTATGAGCAGGATGAAGGAAAATGAATTTCATTTGATCATGCAAGTTTATAAGGGATTTCTTTAAAAAAAAGTAGCTTCCTGTTTGTGCACTGAAAAAATTCGTGTGAAATGTCCAACATTTTTTACAAAAAATAGAAAAAGTTTTAACTTTGCAACCCGATTGACCCGTGGTGTAATTGGCAACACGTCTGATTTTGGTTCAGAAGAGTCCAGGTTCGAGCCCTGGCGGGTCAACAGAATAAAAGCCGTTATAGCCTGATATTAAAAAGGTTAGCGGCTTTTTTCATTCTGTCTAGTGAAACATAGGTGAAACATATTAGCTATTTTTTACTCGTTCTCTAATTCTACACAAAGTCCTGTTAATCAATACTATAAAAATATAGTATATTTTATAATATACCGTATAAGACTGATTACATGCCATTTAAGAGCGCTTGGCCTTTTTCAAGTGTAGTTGCCAGAGAACATGAGAAAGTCGCTCTATGGGGCTGAAAAGGGCCTTAAATCGAAGGCTAGACATATTGTAAGATATTGACATACAACATAATAGCTATTCCATTAATATCCCCCTACTTCTAGCACTGATGATCACTAGAAATAAGGGGTTTGAGGTCTGATGTGGATACTTTTTCCTTTCTAGAAAGAAAGCTATTTATAATATCCATTTACCTCAAGGGTCTTTACTCCAATATGTTTTACTACAAGAGTATTGCCATTTATAACCGGAACAAGCATCTGGACTCTTGCTTGACCAGATTCAGAATAATAGTTTGAATTATTGGTTCTTTCGATATGAGTTTCTATACGTATTTTTTCATCCTCAGTTTGATTACCATAATAGGCTTCAAAGAAAGATCCCCCATAGTATTCAACTGTCCAATTGTTCAAATATTCAACTACACATAATAAAGCAGTACATTTTTCAGGAATGTCAGAACTGATGTCGATTGTATAGGGAGAGCCCATTCCTCCAATCTGATAAACAATTTTAGGGATGAAATACGGTCCTGGGCTTGGGAGCTTG
>CAYSAH010000253.1:0-6139 GCA_964428945.1 uncultured Bacteroidaceae bacterium
CCGGTTTCTTCCTTTTGTTCCCTGATCTTTTTCAACAGTAGTGGTCCGGCAGCATGTCTTATTGCAAGTTTTACGAGCAGGTCCTTCTCCTTTTCTGTCAATACATTCATTTGGAGTATTCCTGTCACGCTTTTCAAGCCGGTGATCAACTCAATAAGAAGAACGGATATTTTTTTCGGTATAGTCATACCGGGAAGCTTGCTTTGTTAAGTGTCAAAGGTCAAAATTAGGGATATTTTTTGAATGAATATTGACAGCTGGTTTACCTTATGTCGAACCCTGCGAACTTATTTTGCTCCTATGTGTAAGAGAATCAATAGCAGCCAGTTTACCTGCAGACAATGATCTCAAAAAGACTCAAAAGATCAAATAGAACCGGAATTTTCCAGACCTTATTTGCCATAAACCTTTTTTAGATTATTGAATAATAAGCTTGCCTTCAGTTCGCGATTCTTCTCCTTTCAATTTATAAAGGTAGAGGCCCTTTTTAAGACTTGAAACGTTTATCCTTTTTAAGGGAATGACCTGCTCCAGGGATATTACTTTTTTCCCTGTGATATCATATAATTCAAAAGAGAAGTTGGCTGAAGCAGTTCCCCTGACAGCAATAAAATCAGATGCGGGATTAGGATATACAGTAACAGGACCTTTTGCACCATTGAAATTACTTACTTTGACAGTGGTGGTATCTGATATACTTCTCGTAAAGTTGACCAGGGAAGCACTGCCCAATGAAATATCAACTGAATCAGGGATCTCTTTAAGGTACCATTTCAGATTATAATTCATACTGCTCCCGGCAGGAATACTACCATAAGCGGACTGATTCTCAAGTTCAATATATGATGTAATTCCAGCATGCCAGAGTTCGATCTCAGCTTCATTTGGTGCCGCACTTCCGTAGGCTACGTCTTCCTCAAATACTTTAATAAACAAGATATTGTCTTCATTTAGATGCGCAAACCACCTTTCACTTCCATCACTGAACATTTTTTGACTTCCAGGATCACTGCTGCTGTGTTCCCACCAGGCAATTCCATCAATCGTCTCAAACTGGTTTCCGAATGCACCTGTGATATTTCCCCCGCCTCTCGGAAAAAAGGTAATACCTCCGGATGGTACCCTGGACACTTCCCATGCAGCATAATTCTTTCCGGAGGTTCCCTGGTTGATCATTTTATACTCAATGTTGATTGAACTATCTGAGCTTTCTGCATAAAAGGTCTTTTCAAACACAAAATTGTTGAAATCATCCTTTGCACTGGTTAAAATGATTTTGTTGTCTTTTATCTCTCCACTGTAAGGCTCGAGTTCAAGTGCATTAAAAGGTGGTGGCCAGGGCCAAATCTGTGGGCTGGGCCAAAGTGTTGAACCCCACATGTTATCATTTGCGTTCTGGGCAGGATAAAGTATATTGTTGTCATTGATCTTAAATGCACTGATGCGGCCGCCGAAGCTGGCATCGATCTCAAAATAGACATTTCCAACAGTAAGGGAATAGATATCCCCGTTTTTATCAGGAGTTACAAGCTGGGCATTCGAGATACCGGATAAACCAATTGCAATAAGGATCAGAAAGGTTTTTTTTATCATAGTGAGATAATTTGTTCAGAAAGTTAGCAAATTATTTTTTTACAGATTCTTTAAGGTGTTTATTTGGAAAGATAATTAATTGGATTTTCAATGAGCCTGTTGCGGTATTCATTTATCCTGATCCAGTATACAAGCCAGCAAACTATTCCTCCGACAGCTGAAAGGATGCCGATGTAGGGAATAATTGAAAAGGAGAAAAGGATACAATAAATGATACCGATATTATATCCCGGGCGGTTCTCAACAGAATAAATATTTCTTTTGGTCAACTCAAGATTAATTGAATCTGCTATCCTCGAAACTATAAAATATTGCCAGATAATTCCGAATATCGGAATTAGTGAGAGCCATACCTGTTCAGGTGCCATTTTCCTGTTTTCCGGGCCAATCTCTTTCAAAATACTGCTTAAAGTATTCAGGTAAAAAAATAGCGGAAATATTACCAGGATGATAAAGACCGCCATAAAAACAAGAGCTGCAGGCCCGCTGATGGCAAGCATAGTATATCCTTCTTGATTCATACGTACATTTTTGAAATTGTAAATATAAGTACAATTTGAGAAAATGAATTTGATCCTATTCGTCCATCGTGAATTCTTTATGTTCCTTTTCGCAAAAGCAGCAATACAGGAGTATGGCATTAGGCATCAGGTACCAGGGATCGGTCGGCAGTCGGCACTTGGCAGGTACTTTGGAAATTGATTACTGCAATGATTTTTGAATTCCTTTGGTTCCTTCGTTACTTATTTGTGAACCTTTGTATAATAGCAGTAACACAGAAATGGAGCGTGGGGTACCAGGGATCAGGAAGCCGGGCTATTTAAATACTGCTTTGGGCTCAAAGAAGCTGCAAAGCACCATCAAGCCCCACAGCCTGCTTCCCACTGCCCTAACCCATTTGTAAATTTTATTCAAGGTTCTATCTTTACATAATTGTGCTGAGTGAAGCATAAACTAAATCAGCAGTCCGACTCGTCTTTGAAAGCAGGAAGTGTTGATGGTGTAACAATAAACCCCGTAATAATTGAAGACTAAACGCAGAATCAAATGAAAAGCTCATTAAAACTACTGATTATTATTCTTTTGCTTTCTTCCGTGGCATGCAAGCGTGAAGGAAATGTTCAGCTAAGCGGAGAATTGAAATGCTGGCACCGGGTTACCCTGGAAATCACCGGACCACTGTTCTCAGAGCAGAGTTACCCTAATCCCTTTCTTGACTTCAGGCTGGAGGCTACTTTCAGTAACGGAGAAAAGACTTACAATGTTCCGGGATATTTTGCAGTCGATGGAAAGGCGGCTGAAACTGGCGCTTACGAAGGGAATAAGTGGAAAATTCATTTTGCACCGGATACAGAAGGAACATGGAGCTATTTGATAAGCTTCAGGACAGGAAAAAACATTGCACTTTCAACAGATCCGGACGCAGGCGAGGCATTGTTGCCTGATGGAAAATCAGGGCAATTCCTTGTTGAAGCCAGCGATAAGGAGGGAGCTGATTTCAGGGCAAAGGGCAGGTTGGTAAATACAGGAAAGCATTACCTTATCCATGCAGGAAACGGTGAACTTTTTCTGAAAGCTGGAGCCGACAGCCCGGAGAATTTCTTGGGATACAGGGAATTTGATGGAACCACATATGGAGGAAATAACAAGCAAAGATCCGGTGAGGATTCTCCCAATTCAGGCTTGCATGCGTACGAACCACATCTGCAGGATTGGAATGCGGGTGATCCGCAGTGGCAGGGAGGAAAAGGAAAAGGGATCATCGGAGCACTGAATTACCTGTCTTCAAAAGGAATGAATTCTGTATATTTTCTTACAATGAATATCCTCGGAGATGGCGAGGATGTATGGCCCTATACAGACAGGAATGAGCGTTACCGCTTCGATTGTTCAAAGCTTGACCAGTGGGAGATCGTATTCTCACATATGGATCGGCTGGGCATTATGATGCATGTGGTACTTCAGGAAACAGAAAACGAATGTGTATTGGATGCAGGTTATCTCGATGTGCAAAGGAAACTTTACCTGCGCGAACTGGTAGCCAGGTTCTCACATCACAATGCAATTACCTGGAACCTGGGAGAGGAACACGGTCCAATAAAATGGTCTCCTTATGGACAAACAGTTGAGGATACTAAGAAAATGGCTGTTTACCTTCGCACAATTGATCCTTACGACCACCTCATCGTGGTTCATACACATGCTGAAAAGACGCAGCGCAACAGGGACATGGCAGAATACCTTGGTTTTCCTGAAATTGACGGGCCCTCCATTCAATGCGGGTCCCCATTTGATGTACACGAATCTACCCTGAAGTTGTTAAATGATTCGAAAACTATAGGTCACAACTGGGTAGTTTGCCTGGATGAGATCGGCCCCGCCAATAAGGGAGCGATGCCTGACAAGGATGATCCTGCTCACGATACCATCAGGCAACAGGTACTTTGGGGTAACCTGATGGCCGGCGGGGCTGGTGTGGAATGGTATTTTGGATATAAGTATCCACATGGAGACCTGAATTGCGAGGACTGGAGGTCGAGGGACCTGCTCTGGGACCAGACAAGGATCGCTGTTGAGTTTTTTAAAAAGAATCTTCCTTTGCTGGAGATGAAGACCGCCGATGAACTGGTTGAAGATGCCTGGTGCCTGGCAAAAGAGAATGAAATATACGCAATTTATTATCCAGGAATGAATTTTTCTCCGATTGACCTGGGGAATGCAAGCGCATTGTTTAAGGTACAATGGTATGATCCCAGGAATGGGGGAGAAATGGCTACCGGTACAGTCAATGAAATTCAGGGAGGAAAAAAGGTAAGTCCGGGACTGCCTCCGGGCAGCGAACTGGAAAAGGATTGGCTCTGTATTCTTACAAAAAAAGAGGGGACATGAAAGTTCTGTTTGAGCAGCTTATAAAATCACAGCCTGAGGAATATGCCCACCCTGTTAATATGCATGGAGCATGCCTTGAAAATACTTTTGTGGTCCTTGATGATGACCCAACCGGGTGTCAGACAGTTCATGATCTTCCAGTTCTTTTCACCTGGGAAACTGAATTACTTGAAGAATTGCTCCATGATAAGACCCACCTTTTCTTTATCCTTACCAATACAAGAGGCATGGCCACTGAGGAGGCAGTAAAAACCATAGATGATGTTATGGAAAACCTGACCAGGGCAGCCATAAAGACTGGTCGCGAATTTACTGTTATAAGCCGAAGCGACAGTACCTTAAGGGGTCATTATCCTGCTGAACTAAAGACTATCGAAAAGCACCTTGAGGGTTCAGGCTATATGCATTGCATCATACCTGCATTTTTCCAGGGGTGCAGGTATACCTGTTTCGATATCCATTACGTGAAAGAGGGGGATTACCTGGTGCCGGTGGCAGAAACCCCTTTTGCCGCTGATAAAGTATTGGGATTCAGGCACTCCAACCTGAAGGATTATGTGGTCGAAAAAGACAGTAGTCTGTCAGGTCCGGAGAAAGTAATGTCATTCAGTGTAAAGGAATTGAGGGGAAAGGGCCCTGAAAACGTAAAAAGAAGGCTGCTCAGATCCGATAAACCTGTTTGTATTGTAAATGCACTTGCACAATCTGACCTTGATGTTTTTGCAGCCGGGGCTTGGGAAGCAAAACTTTCAGGGAAAAAGCTGCTCTTCAGGTGTGCAGCTTCATTCATTAATGCATTCGGCTGTATTCCGGTAAAAGAACCAATGGACAGGGCAGATCTGAAGGTTAATTCAAACATGGGAGGTCTTGTGGTTGTTGGTTCTTATGTTGAAAAAAACAGCAAACAGTTGATGCCCTTGATCGAACAGGGAAATTCCATCCCAATGGAAATAAATATTAAGGAACTTATTTATGGTTCCGTTGAAAGCATTGTGTCTTCATACTCAGCCAGGATCAGTCGACTGATTAAAAATGGAAAACATGTCCTGCTTTATACCTCAAGGGAGTTTATCCATTCAGCTGATCCTGACGAGAACCTGGCTATAGGGAAAATGGTTTCTAAAGCACTGGTTGATATCATGGCAAGTATCGAAGAAAAGCCTTCCTTCATCATTGCAAAAGGAGGAAATACATCACACGACATTGCCTTAAAAGGTTTGGGGATCAAACGGGCCTTAGTTGTCGGGCAGGCTTTGCCTGGCGTACCGATGCTTATTCCAGATGGAATGCCTGAAATGAAATATATTATTTTTCCTGGAAACGTCGGGAATGAGAACGATCTTTTAAAAATGTTTAAAAAACTAACTGAATAGCCTTATATATGCACCTATAATCACCGTTAAGCAGTGAACAGGTGAACAAATTTTTCTTGACAGAGCATACAAAAAATAGTCAGAATTCATTAGAAATTTAATTAACTCTCGATCCTGACACTTCTTCCAAACGGGGCAAGGGCAAAGCCGGCCAGCTTGAATGCCCAGAGAAACATCGGGATCAGGATCAATCCTCCGCCGATGCCGAACAGACCGGCCAGCAGACCGGCCAGGGCACCGACCAGGGCAAACATCAGCAGGATTGTCAGAGAGAACATTTCATT
>CAYSAH010000254.1:0-6089 GCA_964428945.1 uncultured Bacteroidaceae bacterium
TTTTGTTCTGCTGTTGCTGGATCAAATTCCTCCTTCCTCCTATACACCCGACATCCCATTGACTTGTATTTCAATATTTTGTATATTTGGTATAGGAGCAGGATATATCTCAACAAATCGATACCTTCTTTATGCCAATTAAATCTATTAATCCATTACTTCCTTCTAGAAATAAGTTTATCTGGCTATTCATTTCTATCAGTCATTTCCTGGTGGCCCAGGTCGGGACGAAGCAAAACGACTATCTGATCGAGAAAATCCTCCTGAATAAAGAACTTACCGGACTTGAGGGATCTTCAATTATTCAGGACGCTGATGGATTCATGTGGTTTGGTACAAGAGCAGGTTTATACAGGTATGATGGCGTACGATTTAAAAAATATACTGATGAACTAAATGATCAGTATACAATATCAAATCAGTTGGTTGAAACAATGAGAATGGATTTGGATGGAGAGTTATGGGTGGGCTGCTACTTCGGATTTAATAAATATATCAAGGAGCTCGATTATTTTGAAGCTTATATGCAGAGTCTTCCAAGGGGAGAAGATTACGAAATTAATCTGATCCGAACCATTGTGCCGGATTCAGGTAATACCCTATGGTTGGGTACCGTTGCGGGTTTGATTCAGTATAACACGAATTCCGGCGAATACAAACATTTTAAGGTTGATAGTATTCATGGGGAGAATAATTATTTAAAAACTGTCTATAACATTTGTAAGGATTCATATGAGAACCTTTGGATCCGTGAAGATGGGTCTGATATTTTTTTTCTAAAGAAAGGAAATGACCGACTGGAACTCATAGAAAGAACCAGCTTCAGTATTCAAAATATTACAGAACGGGAACCGGGTAAAATTCTGCTTTCATCGAAAGATGGAATGCTGGAATTTGAAATCAAAGAAAATATTCCAGGCTTAGGCATTCAGCAAGCGGAGCTTATTATTGAAAAGAAAGATGCTTTCTTTGGCTCAACGATAATGGAAGATGATGGGGCATTCTGGGTCACATCATTTTATGGTATTCATAAATACGACAGGTTCAATAAGCTGGAATTCGAATACCTTTTTCAGCAAAAATTAAAACCTTCAAAAGGAGCCTTTTCACTTATGTCCTGTCTTCACAAAGATGCATCGGGCGCTATATGGGCAATGTCCCGGGATGAGATAATACGAATAAGCGAAAAGAGATCCAATTTCAAGCTTTATCACCAGGATATGAAAGATAGCAGATTGGTCCAGGGCCTGTGTGCTGGCACAAATGATTCTATATGGTATACAGATGGTGCAGATCTGTTTTTGTTGAAACGAGATCAGGACACAACACTCAAGTGGGAGATCCTTAACGAAGAAGAAAGAAACATTACTTTTTTAAGAGAATTTTTATTGGATAGCTTTGGGAATTTTTGGTTTGGAACAGAAAAACTTGGCGCCTATCGCGGGAAAAGGAATGCAACAGGAAAGCTAGAATTCTCGCGTTTTTCGAATGATTTTCCCTACAATGAAAGCATCCACAATAGTTTTATTACAAAGATATTTGAGGACAGTAAGCATAGGATCTGGTTCAGTTCTTCCAATAAATATCCTTTCTTTTATGATTATCAGACCGACAGCATTTATGAACTTATGGCAGGATGGGATATTGATTCAGTGAATAATGGAATAAACGGGATTCATTTTGAATTGGAAGAAAATGTTTTCATCGGTACAAATTCCAAGGGGATCTACAAATTGACGATTCCCTATGAGGATGGATCTGTTTATAAGGATTCTGAACTGAAAAGTGAACTGCTTCTGACGACAGATGAATTAGGCTCCAACTATTTCAACAATCTTTATATGACCAGATCTGAAGGAATTGCCAGTATTTGGGCATTCTCAAAGATCCTGATAAAAATCGACATGGATTCTGCCGGGATTACCAATATTCTCAAGTTTACAAACGATAATGGAATGACAATCTATTCAAACGGGGGAATTGTACAAAGCAGCAATTCAGACTATTGGATATCAACCTGGGGTGGCCTGGTCAAGTATTGTTCTCTTGACAGTTCCTTTACGGTGTTTAAAATGGAAGATGGTTTGCCTTCAAATGGAATAAGAAAAACCAATTCCGTATGCAAAGACGGTGAAATTTTTATTGGAACGGATAATGGATTTATATCTTTCTATCCGGACAGCATTCGCATGGATAGTGCCTTATATCCAATTTATATTACGGATCTTCTGGTCAACAACAAGCCTTTCAGAAGTGTATTAAAGGATCATTCAAGGCAAATTTTATATACGGATTCTTTATTGTTAAGCTATAAGATGAATAATATTACTATAGAGTATGCACTTTTAAATTATGAAGCTTCTTACAAGAATCAATACAAATACAGGCTGACAGGGCAGGATGAAACCTGGGTATATGCCAGGCACAAAACCGAGGCAACTTATACAAATCTCAGGCCCGGTAAATATAAATTCCAGGTACAGGGAGCAAACCAGGATGGTATCTGGAACCAGGACGGTACAGAATTATATATTCGAATTAAACCTCCACTCTATGCAAGGGGCTATGCATTTGTTTTCTATATTCTTCTGTTATCGGTAATTGCTTTCTTGATCTTTAATTTTCTTAAGCGGCGGGCCAAATTGAAGATGATCATAGAAGTGGAGAAATTTGAGAAACAAAAAGCCCAGGAAATAGCCGCATTAAAATCCCGTTTCTACACAAATATCTCACATGAATTCCGCACTCCGCTTACCTTATTGGTTGGTCCGCTGGAGGATACGATGAAAATAAACCAGCCGGATGTCCCTATGAGCAGGAAGCTGCTTCAGATCATGCTTCGAAACGCCCGACGCCTGCAACGCCTGATAAACCAGCTGCTGGATATTTCAAAACTTGAATCGGGGAATATGCAGCTTCAGCTGGTGAAGGGGAACTTGTCGGGATTTACCCGGACCATTGCAAGTTCATTCCTTTCATTGGCAGAATCGAACAACATCACTTATAAAATAATTGTTGAGGAAAAAGTTGAAAAGGTTTGTTTCGATGCCGATAAAACAGAGAAGATCATAACCAATCTTCTATCAAATGCATTCAAGTTTACACGCGGGCGCGGTTTAGTGGAAATTAAGCTTGAATACAGGATGAATTTGGATAATGGGGCCATTGAGGAGGCTGTTTTGACTGTCAGGGATTCGGGAAAAGGGATAGAGGCCGGACAAATCAGTCACATTTTTGAAAGGTTTTACCAGGTTTCGGATAAGGATACCCGTGAGGCAGAAGGATCGGGTATAGGATTGGCGCTGACAAAGGAATTGGTAGGGTTGATGCATGGAAATATTGAAGTTGAAAGTGAGCCTGGAGTTGGCACAACATTTACAGTTATTTTCCCGGTTTCAAGAGAATGTTTCTCCGATATTGAAGTTGCGGAATTACTTTCAGGAGAGAATATACTTTCTGAGATCGATTTCATAGGAACGGAGGAGAGTCAGGTTAATGAAGAGAACCCGGATTTTGAAAATGAAAAACTTATTCTTATCGTTGAAGATAATGCAGACCTGAGGAACTACATCCGGGAACAGTTTAAGTCGGACTTCCGTATCGTGGAAGCGAAAAATGGCAGATCCGGACTTGAAAAAGCAATGAAACTGCTTCCCGACCTTGTTATCTCCGACCTGATGATGCCGGTAATGGGTGGTGTGGAAATGTGTAAAGAGTTGAAAACCCATCCGCTTACAAACCATATACCGGTGGTCATGCTTACAGCAAAAGCCGACAAGGAAAGCAAAATGGAAGGACTCGAAACAGGGGCCGATGACTATATCATCAAGCCCTTTGATGCTGAGGAGCTCACAGTCCGTGTAAAAAACCTGATCCACCAGAGGGAAATTCTCAGGGAAAGTTTTCAGAAAAATTACCTTCATGAGGAGAATAAAGCAGAGGCATCTTCGCAGTATAAATTGCTACGTGGAATTATGGAGGTCATTGATCGACATTTGGGCGATACTGAATTCGACCTGAAGACCCTTGCCGGAGAATTAAACCTCAGCCGTTCGCAGCTTTTTAGAAAGGTCCGTTTTATTTCGGATACCACCCCAAACGAATTGCTTCGGATGATCCGCATGAAACGTGCCGCACATTTACTTCGCAGCAGCGATCTTAACGTCACCCAGGTCATGTACCAGGTGGGACTGAAGAACCCTTCCCATTTTTCAAATTCCTTTAAAAAGTACTTTGGGGTGAATCCGGGGGAATACCGTGGAAATGGAAATCATAAGTAAATTTTCTCCTTCGTGCCTCTTTGGGTCCTTCGTGTAACAGCTATTACACAAAGATGCACAAAGGAGCACAAAGAGCCACGAAGAAGTACAAAAAATTCGGAGCGCCGCTTCAACCTTCTCATATCAAAAATCGATCATCTTACCTCATTTTGGCACTATAACGTTCTATTTTGACACGATACCGTTAGACATTGTGGTTTTAAATGTCATAACTTGGATATAATCAAACTAATACCCAACAATCTTGAAACAACTATCAATCATTCTTTCGATTATCATACCCCCATGAAAAAAATTACTTTCATTCTTTCAATCCTGCTGATGACCCCTTTCCTCAGAGGGCAGATCATCCATGTCCCCACGGACCAACCCTCTATCCAGGCAGCCATTGATGCATCTACAGATGGCGATACGGTGTTGGTGGCCGAAGGCACCTACCTTGAGAACATCAATTTCAAGGGTAAAGCCATTACGGTTGCGAGTATGCTTCTTGTTGACGGAGATACCTCACATGTCTCTAAAACCATTATCGATGGAAGTCAGCCCCCCAATGCTGACACGGCTTCGGTTGTGCTGATGATCTCCGGCGAAGATTCTACTTCTGTTCTGAACGGCTTTACAATCACAGGAGGCAAGGGAAGTAAGTTTTATACCGAGGGTTTTTCTGATGCAGGGATAGTTGGCGGAGGAATCCTTATCGATTTCTCCGGCGGAAAGATCATCAACAATCATATAAAGGGAAACAATCTTTCGTCGGAGGTATATTTTGTAATAGGCGCCGGTATAAGAGCTTTTGTGGAAACAAACCAAAATGTTATAATAAGAAATAACAAGGTGAGTAATAATACTTCTACTACCCCCCTAAATCCTGAGGGAGCAGGAATAGGTATTCTTTGTAATGATGGTTATTTGTTATGTGAAGGCAACATCATTTCAAATAATAAAGCTACAGGATTGGGTCCAAATGCTGCCTTAGGCGGGGGAATATGTGCTTTCAGCGTCTCACCCTGGAAAGGTGATTTAATAATAAGGAACAACAGGATCCTTGATAATGAGATCTCAGGGATTTATGCTGTTGGGGCCGGTATATATACTTATACTCCTTATGACATCGGGTTCTTTAAAGATACAGCAAGCAAGTATAAAATCTATAATAACCTTATCTCGGGCAATATATCCCAGCACTATGGAGGAGGTATAGGGCTTTGGGGAGAACCTCAGTATTGCGCTGCGGTAAATCCGGCTCCTCTTATTTATAACAATACAATCACAGGAAATAAAGCAGAGTATGGCGGAGCATTATCCAATCATAACTCAAAACCTTTTTTGTTCAATAATATACTTTGGAATGAGTCGACCCTTGCACCTGGGGAAGAGCTGTATAATGGCGACTATGCCGGGGCCCATGAGGGCTCTTATATTGCAAAAAATAACTTAATACATAACGATTATGAGGGAGTGGGAAATTTTAGTGCAGACCCGCTTCTTGATCCGTTAACAATGGTTCCAACAGAAACAAGCGGCGCTATTGGCCGAAGCAGGGATTCCATTCAATATGAGGGTGTATGGTACTATGCTCCATTGACAGACCTGGATTGGGAAGTGAGAAAAGAAGCTTCTACAGACAGGAGACCCGACCTGGGAGCCCTTGAAGCATCATTCAACCGTCCAGGGCCCACTTATGATTCCGAAGGTGTGATCAATGTTCCGGATGAACAAGCCACCATCCAGGCAGCGATAAATGCAGCAGTGGATGGCGATACAGTACTCGTGGATGAAGGAGTTTATTACGAGAACATCAATTTCAGG
>CAYSAH010000255.1:0-2230 GCA_964428945.1 uncultured Bacteroidaceae bacterium
CAAGTTGCGAATATTTTTCATAAAATACAACCCCGATCGGACTTGCAACAGATGGATCTTCCCGAACCAGCAGAAGGCCATTATCCAGGTAGGGAATTTTATTCATAAGGTACACGGAACGGTAGTAATCCAGGTTATTATTGTATTTATTATGCTCAGCCAGTTCTGAAAATGATTCAAGTGCATGAAGCAGTATTTTGAGGTCGTATTCTTCCGGAATATAGATCTTTGTAACGTTCCTGCAGCCCAATCCAAAATAGGAAAAAATATCATTTCCAAGACTGATCAGCTGTTCTTCGGTTTCTCTTCCGGACAGTATTGCCACTCCATTCCTGTTTTTCCTGATAATATGAGGCATATCCCTGAAATAATATTCAAAATACCTGGATGAATTATTGCTTCCGGTTGCAATAATGGCATCAACGTTGCTGAGATAGCCTTCTGTAAAAGTAATCCTCTCCCTGAATCGTGGTTCAATATCACAAAGGACATCAGCTATTTTTTTCATCAGGCGATCGTCTTTTGATGACATTTTGCCTAAGAAACGGTGTCCGGACATGATAACTGAGATCATATCATGAAAACCCACCATTGGAATATTACCTGCCATTACTACGCCAATGGTTTTTATTTCCGTTTCTGTGGGTAGTGATGGGTACATACCCATCCAGGTTTCTATTTCCGAAATAACCAGTGATCCTGAAATAGCACCAAGTGCTTTCCTGATATTTTTTTCAGTGAACCACGGATTATAGATGTGCTCCTGTATGATCGTTTCTTCAAAGGAAGTATAATGAAGTTCGTTTTGTCTGCCTGTCAGGAGATTGGGCAGGGTTGTACCAATGACATGCTGATGAAGGTACTGCCCAAGAAGTTCAAGGGCCTTTATCATGTCATTTTTTTTCAACTTAGTATGCTTGAGCATTTAGCTGTTCTGCAATCGGATCAGGTTTAGTGCCGAGCCTGCCCTGAACCATTCAATTTGAGCTTCATTGTATGTATGGGCAACTTCAAATTCTTCTGTACTTCCGTCAGAATGATCAAGTCTGACCACCAGGTTCTTTCCTGGAGTGAAATTCTTAAGCCCAAGGATACTTATGGTATCATCTTCCAGGATTTTGTCATAATCTGATTTATCCTCAAATGTGAGGGCCAGCATTCCCTGCTTTTTAAGATTTGTTTCGTGAATTCGTGCAAAGGATTTTACTATAAGTGCTCTGACTCCAAGGTGCCTTGGTTCCATGGCTGCGTGTTCCCGTGAGGAGCCCTCTCCATAGTTTTCATCTCCAACCACGACTGAACCAATTCCAGCAGCTTTATATGCCCGGGCGATTTCAGGAACTTCTCCTGAACCACCATTTAACTGGTTGTTAACGGTATTCGTTTTCTTATTGAAATAATTTACAGCACCAATAAGGAGGTTGTTTGAAATATTGTCAAGGTGGCCACGGTATCGTAACCAGGGCCCGGCCATAGAAATGTGGTCTGTAGTGCATTTGCCTTCTGCCTTTATTAAAAGTTTTAATCCTGTAAGGTCATTGCCATCCCATGCTGCAAACGGATCAAGCAGCTGGAGACGTTTTGAATCAGGAGAAACTTTTATTTCGATTGAGGAGCCATCAGTGGCAGGAGCCTGGTATCCATTGTCCTCCACACTAAATCCTCCCGAGGGCAATTCCAGACCTATGGGTTCTTCAAGTTTTACTTTTTCGCCTTTTTCGTTTATAAGTGTATCCATTAGAGGATTGAAGGTGAGATTCCCGGCAATGGTCATTGCAGTGACTATTTCGGGTGAGGCGACAAAGGCATGCGTATTGGGATTACCATCATTCCTTTTTGCAAAATTCCTGTTGAACGAAGTGATGATGGAGTTACGTTCCCCTTTTTCAGCATTGTGCCGGGCCCATTGACCAATACATGGTCCACAGGCATTTGCCATAACCACACCCCCAATTTTACTAAAAACATCCAGTAAACCATCTCTTTCGATGGTATACCTTACCTGTTCAGATCCGGGAGTAATCGTATATTCAGCAGCAACTTTCAATCCTTTATCGACGGCTTGCTGTGCAATGGAAGCAGCCCTTGTGATATCTTCATAAGACGAGTTGGTACAGGAACCGATTAACCCTACATCCAGTTTTTGCGGATAGTTGTTTTCTTTAACAGCTTTTGCAAATTGTGAAAGTGGCCATGCAAGGTCAGGGGTAAACGGCCCATTGATATGGGG
>CAYSAH010000255.1:2240-6065 GCA_964428945.1 uncultured Bacteroidaceae bacterium
ACTCACTTGTCTTGCAAGGCTCACTGCACGACTGATATCTTCATATGAAGAATTTGTACAGGATCCGATCAGTCCTACTTCGAGTTTTTCAGGATATCCATTTTCCCGGACAGCCTTGGCAAATTGTGAAATTGGCCAGGCCTTATCAGGACTGAAAGGTCCGTTAATATGGGGCTCCAGTTGATCAAGATCGATCTCTATAACTTCGTCAAAGTATTTTTCGGGATTTGCATATACTTCCGGATCACCGGTAAGATGTGAGGCAACCTTCTCGGCTTCCGCCGCAACATCTTCACGATCCGTTCCCCTTAGATAATCTGCCATTTTAAGGTCAAATCCAAAAAGTGAAGTAGTCGCACCGATTTCCGCTCCCATGTTGCAAATTGTTCCTTTTCCTGTACAAGAAATGCTCTCTGCACCTTCGCCGAAGTATTCCAGTATCTTTCCTGTTCCTCCCTTAACCGTCAGCATACCGGCAACTTTCAAGATTACATCCTTAGCAGAGGACCATCCACTTAATTTACCGTTTAGCTTAACTCCCACAAGCTTTGGAAATTTTAATTCCCAGGCCATGCCTGCCATTACATCAACAGCATCTGCTCCACCGACACCAATTGCAACCATTCCCAATCCACCTGCATTCACTGTATGAGAGTCGGTACCTATCATCATTCCTCCGGGGAAAGCATAATTCTCCAGAATAACCTGGTGTATAATCCCTGCACCGGGTTTCCAGAAACCAATTCCGTATTTGTTAGAAACATTCGACAGGAAATCGAATACTTCTTTACTGTTATTGATGGCATTTTTCAAATCATCTGCCGCACCTTCCTTCGCCTGGATAAGATGATCGCAATGTACAGTTGTTGGAACAGCAACTTTTTTCTTACCTGCCTGCATGAACTGAAGGAGGGCCATCTGAGCAGTTGCATCCTGCATTGCTACCCTGTCTGGAGCAAAATTAACATAGTCAGATCCTCGTTGAAAATCTTTAAGAGTTTCATTTTCAAAAAGATGACTATAAAGGATTTTTTCAGTTAATGAAAGTGGCCGGCCAAGTTCCTTACGAACCTGTTCAATTTCACCTGCCAGTTTCGTGTAATAAGCCCTGATGAGTTCAATATCGAATGCCATAATACCTTTAAATTAATGAGTTTGCAAAAATAGTGATTTGAGACGAATAAAGAAAGCAGGTTTGCAGGTTCATCTGCATCAGGGATCAGTGTTTACGAACATTGTCAACTGATCAGCAAATTGTTGAGCTAAATTTTTAGTTGTTTAAAATATTCCTTGTTACTTTGACATAAATGAAAAGCATATTGTTCACTTTTTTTTACCTTTAGACATAAATAAATACGTCCATGAGGTTTGGTATATTATTTTTTGAAAACCTGAACATAGCATTCAAGGCAATTCGCACCAGTTTGCTTAGAACAATTCTTACAGTTCTTATTATTGCTTTTGGAATCATGGCCCTTGTAGGTATTCTTACTGCGATCGATGCAATACAGAACAGCCTTACCTCTCAATTTAGTATCATGGGAGCCAATACCTTCACTATTGAGTCCAGGAGTATGGAAGTTCAGATCGGTAATCAGACATACAGAAAGAAAAATCACGCCTACATTAGTTATAAGCAGGCCATGGAATTTAAGGAGCGATTCAATTTTCCGGCTGAAGTTTCAATTCAGTGCTGGGCTTCCGGAAACGCGGTTATAAAAGCAGGAGAGTACAAATCGAACCCAAATATTTCTGTTCGTGGTGTGGATGAAGGCTTCCTCTTTACCGGGGGATATGAAATTGCAAGGGGCAGAAATTTTAATTCGACAGACATACAGAATAGTGAACCGGTCGTTATAATTGGAAGTAATGTTTCCGAGTCAGCATTTGGAGAAAATGAGGATCCTATTAATCGCTTTATTGTAATAGGGAATGGCAGGTACAGGGTTATAGGAGTGTTGAAGAAGAGGGGTACTTCAATGGGAATGGGTTCAGACAGGCTCTGCCTTTTGCCATATACAAACGTGAGACAATATTTTTCGCGTCCGTCAATGAATTACCAGGTCAGTGTCAGGGCTTTCGACCCCATGATGATGGATATTGCAAAGTCTGAGGCTGAGGGCATGTTCAGGATCGTTCGGAAACTGGATCCGAAAGACGAAAGTGATTTTAATATTACCAGCAGTGATCAGCTCTCCCAGATGCTCATTGAAAACCTGAAATTCGTTCGTATAGTGGCCGTTGCTATCGGAATAATTACCTTACTGGGCGCGGGAATCGGACTTATGAACATTATGCTCGTATCTGTAACTGAAAGAACCAAGGAAATTGGAACAAGAAAGGCATTGGGTGCAAAATCAAAGATGATCAGGCGTCAATTCCTTTATGAAGCAATTGTTATTGGGCAAATAGGCGGTCTTGTGGGAATATTTTTAGGAATTTTAATTGGAAATGCTGTATCTTTAGCCATCGGAACCAGTTTTATTGTTCCATGGATATGGATCATTATGGGAGTCACAGTCTGTTTTATAGTCGGGCTGGTATCTGGTGTTATACCTGCAAGAAAAGCTTCCCTGCTGGATCCGATCATTGCATTAAGACACGAATAAAAGAAGCTCTGGTTATGGAGGACATATTTTTAAAAAAGACATTCAACTCGCCTGAAGTTGAATTCATTGCTGCTTCTGGGGATCTCAATATAGAAGGGAGATCTATTCCTGAAGATCCCGGTGAATTTTTTGAGCGGCTTATCAATTGGATGAATGACTATTTCCTCACTCCGGCTGAGGAAACAGTAATGAATATTAAACTGGAATATATAAATAGCGGATCATCGAAATACATGCTCGAGCTTTTGAGGATACTGAAATTAAATTATGAAGCCGGAAAAAAAGTCCTGGTAAAATGGTATTATGAGGAAGGCGATGAATCTATTGAAGAACTTGGTCAGCATTATGAACAGACTATGCAGATCCCCTTTGAGATTATCGAGTATTATTAATAAAGTGTAAGATCCTTTTTAGAAAAATTTAAAGGCTGTCATATTTATGACAGCCTTTTTTACATAAATGCTTCAATTCCATTCAGATTTACTAACTGCAGAAATTTTCAAAAAAAAAACCGCTCCTGTAAGAAGCGGTTCTATATTTGAATTCCGGGTAATCTAAGCAAAAAGCAATGGGATAAGATCAACAACCCTTGTAGAGTAACCCCATTCATTGTCGTACCATGACAATATTTTTACTGTTTTTCCATTTACCATAGTTGACAGTGAATCAAAAATTGATGAATGAGAATTATGGATAATATCGACTGATACGATGGGCTCGTCAGTATATTCAAGGATCCCTTTCATTGGGCCTTCAGCAGCTTTTTTAACTGCTGCGTTGATTTCTTCTTTTGTTGCAGCAACTTTCAGGTTGGCAACAAAATCAACACATGATCCGGTTGGAGTGGGTACCCTGATGGCCATTCCATCAAGTTTGCCATTCAGTTCAGGAATAACTTTTCCAACTGCTTTTGCAGCACCAGTTGTGGTTGGGATCTGTGAAACAGCAGCTGATCTTGCCCTGCGAAGGTCTTTATGAGGAAGGTCGAGGATTGACTGGTCATTGGTATAAGAGTGAATGGTTGTCATCAAACCATTTTCAATACCAAAGGCATCGTTGAGTACTTTCACAACAGGGGCAAGACAGTTTGTCGTACATGAAGCATTTGAAATACACTTATCTTCAGGTCTCAGAGCGTCATTATTGACACCAAGTACAATCATATTGTCGATGGCATCTTTTGAGGGAACAGTAAGGATAACCTTTTTGGCACCAT
>CAYSAH010000256.1:0-6031 GCA_964428945.1 uncultured Bacteroidaceae bacterium
TATGCTGCTTGGCACTGATGCACCTGAATCAATGGGTTTCAGAATCACTGCCGGAAATAATATCCATATAAATCTTGAGCCGGATACAAGAAAAGAAACTGAACGATTATTCAAGGCCCTTTCAGAAGGTGGTGTAATCGAACAGGATCTGCAGGAGATGTTCTGGGGTGCATATTACGGGAACTGCAGGGACAAATTTGGTATTCAGTGGATGTTTAACTGCACTGAAAAAGACAAATAATCCAAAAATCAAACAAATTAACTTTTCAGTGTCAGATGATAGAGATCGGAATCGATAGTTTTGCTGCAACAAGTTCATTTGATGCAGGAAATCCGGATAGCAGTTCAATGGCACTTACTGAATTATTGGATAGAATAAAATGTGCCGATGATGCCGGTCTGGATGTATTCGGGATCGGGGAACATTACCGGAAAGAGTTCCTGGATTCCGCACCAACAGTTATCCTGGCAGCTGCTGCTTCACTAACAAATCGAATACGTCTTACCAGTGCCGTTACAGTTTTAAGTGCTGCCGACCCGGTAAGGGTATTTCAAAACTTTGCAACACTGGACCTGATCTCGAAAGGCAGGGCCGAGATGGTTGTTGGCCGCGGTTCATTTACAGAATCTTTCCCGCTGTTTGGTCTTGATCTCCGGGATTATGATGCCCTGTTTGCCGAGAAACTGGAACTCTTACTTTCCATCCGGGAGAATGAATTCGTTAACTGGTCCGGACGCTTTCGTCCGCCACTGGTTGAGCAGGCTGTGTATCCCAGGCCTTTGCAGGACCCTATTCCCATCTGGCTGGGCGTAGGAGGTACGCGTGAGTCTTTCATTCGGGCAGGCATGCTTGGATTGCCCCTTATGGTTGCAATCATTGGTGGAGAAACTCGCAGATTTCGTCCACTTGTTGACCTTTACAGGGAAGCCGGTATGAGGGCAGGTCACCCGGAGGAGAAGCTTAAGGTCGGACTTCATTCACTGGGTTTTGTGGCCGAAACAAGGAAAGAAGCTGTTGAATCATATTATCCGGGATATGCCGAAACTTTCACCAGGATCGGCAGGGAACGCGGATGGCCACCTGTAAGCCGGCCCCATTTCGATTCTCAGACAGGACCACTTGGGGCACTGGTAGTTGGAGGTCCTGAAGAAGTTGCAGAGAAGATCCTCAGGCACAGCGAAGCATTGGGCGGTATAACACGTTTCACTTTTCAAATGGATAATGCCGGCCTGTCCCATGGTCAGCTTATTCATTCCATTGAACTTATCGGTAAAAAAGTTATTCCGGCTGTAAACAATCGTCCAGGCTGATCAACTTACAGAGACCGATCCATCGGGATGTCACACCTTCATCCGGAAAATATCTTAGGGATTCAAACATTCCAAATGTGCGTTGTTCTATCTATAAAGCGGAAGACTTTTGTACTTTTAAAACTTAATTTCAGGAACGTATTTCAATATTCAAACATTATGACAGGAAAGGACCTCTGGCTCAACCTCCCGGTAAAAGATGTAAAAAAATCACAAGCCTTTTACACTTCTATCGGATTTAAACTGAATGAGCATTACAACAACAACGAGCATTCATGCAGTTTCTTTGTTGGTGAAAAAGATATCGTGTTAATGCTCTTTAATAACACAGAATTCAGTTCCATAACAGGATATGAAATTCCTGAGCTCTCAATAATGAAGGAAGTAATCATCAGCTTTTCGGCAGAATCAAGAGAGGAGGTAAAGGAATTTGCAGACATCGTTAAAAGAGCCGGGGGGAAAGTCAACAGGGAACCAGTGGAAAGCCAGGGCTGGCTCTTCGGACTTAATTTCGAGGATCCGGATGGCCATTGCTGGAACCTGCTGTATATGGACAGGCAAAATATGCCACAATAATTTCATCTATGAAAGAATTTATACTGCTGTTTCGCATGGATATTACTTCGGAATAAGCTATCCCGAATGCCATGCAAATGAAAGCCTACATGGAACAATGGAACAGGTGGACCAGTTCGATCGGAGAAAAAGGTCAATTAAGCGGTGGTCAGCATTTGTCAAACGATGGAAGGGTAATTGATCATAAAGGAGGTATTTCAGAATTGCCCTATATTTCAGGGAAAGCATCATTAGCTGGCTTTATTACAATCCTGGCAATGGATTATAATGATGCATTGACAATCGCGAAGGATTGTCCGATCCTTGAGGGATACGGAAACAGTGTTGAGATCCGGGAGATCACCGATCCGGGAAATTAAATGGACCGGTATTTTGCAGAGCTCAGGCAGAATAAATTAAAAATTAATTATACTTCTGTGAAGGATATTCCTTAACATGGAAACATTTTACAAATTTTCCTCTAAATTTATTGGATTCGGCTCCTTAACTGTACGCAATGAAAAAAACCATTTTCCTGGCAATGTTTCTACTTGGCTCCTTAACATGTAAATCCCAATATTCTGACAAGTCGGTATACACTTTAGTACCCGAAGATCAGAGGGCAGTATTTTTCACAAGCGGCAATTTCGATATAAAGCCCGACGGCAGGACAGATTGTACAGCTGAACTGCAGAAGGCTATCGATGAGGTGGAGGCCTCAGGAGTTTTCGGCCTGGTCTTTATACCCGAAGGCCGCTACCTCATAACAAATACCATCTATATCTGGAAAGGGATACGACTGATCGGTTACGGGAGAAGCAGGCCGGAATTCATCCTCGGTGAAAACACTCCCGGATACGCTGAAGGTGAAGCAAGATACATGTTCCATTTCACAAGTTCAAAGCCACGGGAAGGTGAAAGCATAAGGGATGCAAATCCCGGAACGTTTTACAGTGCCCTGAATAATATTGACCTTACGATTAAAAAAGGAAACCCGGCGGCAGTTGCCGTTCGTTCACATTTCGCCCAGCATTGTTTTTTGGCAAATATCAATTTTAAGATCGGGGAAGGCAAGGCCGGGGTTCACCAGGTTGGCAACGAAATAGTAAATTGCAGTTTTTCAGGAGGAGAATTTGGCATTATGACAACGAAACCTTCTCCCAGCTGGCCATTTCTTTTAATTGATTCATATTTTGAGGGTCAGAGAACTGCTGCTATCGAGACTGAGGAAGGAGGTTTCACAATCATACGTAATCATTTCAGGAATTTGCCCACTGCCGTTTCGGTGCGTCCTGACAGGGAAGAGAAATTATTCATGGAAAATTGCAGGCTTGAGAATATCGCTGGTCCCGCAATAATAATCAGTGATGAATTCAACAGCTGCCCACAATATAACCTGAAGAACCTCACCTGCATCAATACACCGGTGCTTGCCTTTTTCAGGAAGAGCAAAAAAGAGATCAGGGATGAAGCCAGGATCTATGAAGTTGTTGATTTTATCCATGGTAACCAGATCAGCGACCTGGGGAAGATCCCCGGGGTCAGCACCATATACAACATTGAGAAATTGAATAAGATTCCTCCCTTTCCGGAATCTGACCTTCCTCCCCTTCCCTCACAGGAGACCTGGGTTAACGTTGTTGATCTTGGTGCTGTCGGTGATGGTGAAACCGACAATACGCAAATAATTCAAAATGCGATCGGGCAGCATAATACACTCTATTTTCCCACTGGCAGATACCGGGTAACAAATACGATAGTCCTGAAAAAGAATACTGTGCTTATAGGTTTCAGTCCAATAAGATCCCAGATTCTTTTGAAAGACCGAACACCTGTCTTTGAAGGACCCGGAGGCCCTAAAGCACTTATTGAAACGCCCCCGGACGGGGAAAATATAGTTACGGGGATCGGATTGGATGCCGGGGGGATCAATCCCAGGGCCGTTGCTGCCAAATGGATGGCAGGAAAACATTCCCTGATGAACGATGTTAAGTTCCTGGGTGGCCATGGAACTTATGATACACTCGGAAATTACCTGGAAATTTATAACAACAACCGGACAGCCGACAGCGACAGGAACAGGAGATGGGACAGCCAGTACTGGAGCCTCTGGATCACCGACGGAGGTGGCGGTACCTTCAAGGATATCTGGACTGCAAGCCCTTTTGCCCAGGCTGGCCTTTTTATATCCAATACATCCACTGAAGGAAGAATATATGGCATGTCACTTGAGCATCATGTTAGATTCGAAGCCCAATTCAAAAATGTATCAAACTGGAAGATCTATGATTTCCAGATGGAAGAAGAACGTGGGGAAGGATGGAACTGTCTTCCTCTTGAGATCGATAATTGCCACGATATCAGGTTTGCCAACGTTTACCTTTACAGGAGCATGATGGTCTCACCCTTCAGGAACGGGATCGTGATTAAGGATTCGAAGAATATTGAGTTTTGTGGCTTGCATACTTACAGCCCTACAAGGTATACTTATGACAATATGCTCTTTGATGCGAACTTTGGAACAGAGATCCGGTCAAGGGAGATCGCAAATCTCAAGATCTCCGGAGATCCACCAGAGGAAATAAAGAGGACATTTGAATCAACAGTTGTTGCTGAAGGTGAAACGATAAGGAAACTTGCCACAGGTTTTGAATTTATTGATGCTTTAACGATCGATGCAACGGGTAACGCCTATTTTATTGATGGAAGATGGCACAGGATCTACAGGTGGAATTTTGAAAAAGAACTTACAGATTTTATTTGCGATCTCCCGCTTAACCCGGTCTCAATGGGATTTGACAGGTCGGGGAAGCTTCTTGTTTCTACAACGCGAAACCAGGTTCTTACTTTTTACCCTGAATCGCCTGTAACTGATTTTTCGGTAATTGAGGCAAGCGATTCAGAAGACAGACCCGAAGCAACAGCCCTCGTGGTAAAACATCTTTGGAGAAATGCCCATGATTTCATCCGTGAATCGACCAGGAAATGTGAAAAGCAATTCGTATCAGGGGATGCTTCTGTTTATATTCCATTCCACAATGATCTGCGTCGTACATACAACCTGGGACCTGTCAGACCGGGAGAAAAATTCTATATGGCTGATGAATTTGGTCAGAAGACCTATTCCTTCGATGTTGCTGCCGACGGAAGCCTTTTTAATCCAAAACTTTTTGCTGAAGAGGGAGAATTCGATGCAGATGCCGACTATAATGGAAATGTATACATACCAGCTGGTCAAATATTTGTTTATGATAAGGAAGGGAAGCAGATCGATCTTATTGAAGTACCGGAAAGACCCTCAGGTGTTGCATTTGGGGGACCGGATGGGAAAACGCTTTTTATAAGTGCTCATTCCTCGCTGTACTCAATAAAGATTAAGTAGGAAAATCAATTAACGCAATGGAGTATCCATTCAAGCATGAATGGAAGCTAAGCTTGGCAGAAATGGATGCTTGTGATTGGACCTTGGTATATCCGTAAATAAAAGCACTGGAATCCCCGGGGCTTTTTATTGCCTGCTGGTTTTTTCTTCCCAGATTTTAGGATTACGATCCATGCAGATCACAGCCAGACGGTGTTTTTTTCATTGTTAATGTAGAAATGAGCCATGTACGGGAATTTCTTAACTGACATGCACCGGATCTCATTGTATCGAATGGCATAAATATGCGGGTCTTTCTTAAGGGCATTGATTTGCTGTATGGTTGTTTACTGAAATCTTCCACCGAGGCCCTTTTGTTGATCATTGTACCAGTTGGTGATCTCCTGGATATCATTCAGGGCATCCGGGTCAATTTTGACCGTGTATTTATTCATCAGGCTTTAAGCGTTTTTTTAGCTTCGTCCCAATCCATTAGTTTATCGGGGGTTTTCCTGACCTTGTTGAATCGATCCATGACCAGTTTTTGTTGTGCTTCCGGAATATCCAATATATCAGAAGTTTTTGATTCATTTGCGATCTTGGCAAACCCAAGATTTTTAACAAGTTCCATGAAGAAACTTAACTTACTGTCCGGTATGTCGATTACTATGCGTGCCAAAAGGTCAAATTTTAACTCCCTACAATAGTTCAAATTTACACTTTTACTTGCTTAATGCCAATTGCTGTTATTAAAAACCTTGCCTTCCCCCGCTGGCTTTGGAAGTTGCCTAAGCGGTAAAAATG
>CAYSAH010000257.1:0-6028 GCA_964428945.1 uncultured Bacteroidaceae bacterium
AAAAGCAGGTGCCGATTCCACACACATGTTCATCTTGTCGTTATATGCATTCCTGATATACATGAAATCACCGGTACGGACCATGCGTTCATGACTTCTGTAAACATGCCAGTTATGCTCTGCGAACACGTAGTCCCTGCACTTCAATGAGGGGTCAAAGAGCATACCGGCGAAACTGACTCCCTGGAAATTCCCGGGAGACTCAATTCCCGCAAGTTCAAACAATGTAGGTGCGATGTCTATGGCTGATACCAGTGAAGCGCACTCCCCATGACTTATCTTTCCCTTGTTCCAGACGATAAAGGGTGTTTTCATTCCGCTGTCATAACACCTTGTTTTCGACCTGGGAAATGGCCTTCCATTATCGCTCATATAGATCACATAGGTATTTTCCGCGATGCCCTCCTGTTCCAGTTCTTTCATGATCAATCCAAGGTAATAGTCTGTACGGCTCACCTCGTGGTAATAGTACGCAAGATCCTTTCTTGTTTCAGGCCCGTCAAACAGCATCGGTGGAACCCAAACATCTTCAGGGTCTATTTGAGGTGCAGTACTGTCCGCCTGCCAGTCCCTGTGCGCATCATAGGAAGCAAACCAGAAGAAAAAGGGCTTGTCCGCCGGACGGTTCCTGATATGGTCGATCCAGTATTGCTCGCCACCGGGACCGCCGCCCCAATCGATGGTATCGAAAGCCCTTTCTGTAACAGGTCCCATATGATTTTTTCCTGAAAGTACAGTGTAATACCCTGCATTCCTCAGTAATTCAGGAAACATAAGCTGCTTTGCTGGTAAGGGTGTATGAAGTTCAGGTGCTCCTGTATTATGCGGATACCTGCCTGAAATAATGCTGCACCTGCTCGGACTGCAACTGCTTGCAGTCAGGTAAGTGTTTGTAAAGAGCAAACCTTCATTTGCCATGCGGTCAATGTTCGGGGTTCTTGCTTTTTCATTGCCGTAACAACCCAGGTCATTAAAACTAATATCATCTGTAATGAAAAGTATGAAATTAGGGGAAACTGTAACTTTCCCCGTTTGGTCAGAATGGCATCCAACAACATTGAAAATTACCGTCAGAAACAGAAAAGTTAGTTTAAATACTTTCATTATGATCTATCATTTATGGCAGTTCCATCAGGAACGACTGGCCTTCACTGAGCACAAGTTTTTGCGGAAATCTGATTAGCAATGTTCCTTCACTATTTGAATTCCCTTTTACAAAACTTGACTCAACCTGCTGCGAAGGAATAAAATCCTTCAGAACAAAGAATTTATTGCCTGAAAAGGAGAGGCTCTCAATCTCAAGGCTTCCAAAAAGACACTTCAGCTCGATCCTGGATCGGTTCGCCACTATGGTTCCCCATCCGTTTGCCGTGGACCAGAAATAACGCAAAGGCAAAACCGCAATTGCAGGAGCGAATTCCATGGTTCCTTTCGTCCCATCGTAATTGTAGCCCGACATTGCCTGGTAAACGCTCCAGCTGGCCATAGCCCTTGCATAGTACCTGCCGGATTCAATCTCTGCGAAAGGATTCCGGTTTGAACCGTCGTAACGTTTTCTCACTGCAGTGGTAACTGCAAGGCCTTCCTCCACAAGGTCGGCATAAAGCATTGAGGCTGCAACCTGGTATTCAACACCGGTCCATACCTCATCGGCATATACAAATGGCAGGAGGGGCTTTTCACCCATAGGCCAGCTGCACAATACCAATCCGGGCTCATCGTTTGCAGCATAGATCCGTTGAACATTTTCAAAATCCCTCATTTGCTGCCTGAAATTATATTTGAAAATGGCCGCCAATGCACTTTTTGTTTCTGCCGTATCAAGGATGTAGCCCATTCCGGAAACAAAGGCAAGATATTGTCCCAAAAGCTGATCGGAAAGACATCCATTGCCATACTGGTATTTCGGAATTACCTTCCCACTGGCATCGGGAGGTGATTTGAGCCTTTCAGGAATTTCAATACCTTCAATTACTTCAACATCCTGTTTAAAATATTCGCCATTCCACAGCAGCTCGCGGTACTTTTGCAATCCCCTTTCATAAATTTCATTATACTCCACCGAGTTCTGGGGTTCGTTCATTGCCAGTGCCATTTCAGAACAGGCCTTCAGTGCCCCGAGGTAAAGCGAACCTGTCATCATATTCGGACCAAAGAAATTGATGTCATAGGTATTGTGCTGTTCACCCCGTAATACTCCCTCTTTGTCCGGATCCCATGGCACCGGGCAATTTTTCATCCATTCAAATCCCTTTTCAGGTTCGCCTGTGCCCTTCCAGGCAAAGTCAAGTGCAAGCTTTACCTGGGGCCATATGTTCCCCAGCCATTCATTGCTGCCTGACATTTTCCACTCCCTGTAAACCCGAATAATATTTCCCATCTGGCCATCTGCGGCAACATTCTTAAACCAGTTTTCAGAAAGTGGGAAAACGGTCCTGAAACATTGATAACCGTTGCTATGGGTTGCATTGCCAAAAGAGATTTCCCTTACATTGCGCTCCAAAGACGGAAAAATGGCTGCCATTGTTTGAGCGTAATTCCAAACATGCGTGCAATTTCCCGGGCAGCAGCCAAAATCATTTCCCAGGCCTTCAAAACCATGTACATTTCCCTTTTCATCCCGCATTATGAGGTTGGTCTTCAACGATGCCATATTGGAGATCGTAGCATCCAAAACGGGAGCAGGGACAGTTGATGTGATCAGTGCATTGCTGAATTGCATGGTCTTGTTCCTGAGTTGATCCAGTATGCTGAGAACATAAGAGGTGACTTCTCCGACGTTTGCAAACCTGTTGGCATAATAATTCTTTACAATAGCCTGTTCTACAGCCCTGTTACCGAATGCCTGGCCTGGCTCCAGTTTCCTGTATGGAATGTGCCAGGTAAAGATAAAGGGCATAGTGACTGATTCTCCGGGTGCCAGGGTACCTGATAAATACATGGCTCCTGAATTTTCCCTGTCTGAATCATTGATCAGGGTATCACTCCTGGTCATAAGTTTCCCATCGGATGAAAAATCCTCCCAGAACATCTGGGCATCATCCCACCAGCCAGTATTATGAAGGGTCACGCACAATTGTCCCTCAGAAGGAAAACTAACACTCAATCCGCCTGCATCTGGAAGCGTCAATTCACTTTCCGGACTGCTGAAAGTCATGCCATTCCAATCAGAACCAAAGTTGGGAGTTACCGAACATCCCCTGCTGCCTTGTTTACTGTCTCTGCCAACAGACCTGAAAGGATTACCCATTGTGAATGCAACAGAATAAGCCACCTCCTCCTTACCCGGATTTTCAAGGGTCCATTCGATCACTGCACAAGGAAGTCCGCTGTTCTCCGGATCAACAGGGATGAATGGACTCCAGGCAGTCATGGATGCCAGCAGCGGAACCTCTTCATCAGCCAGGTCCACACTTATAACAGGGTAGGCATTGTGAAACACAGCATCCCTGAACCTGGGTAAACCACCCAACTGTTGTCTCGGTTTTCCAAAGGGGTTCGGGAACTCATTTAGGTATTCCCCTTCCATGATCCTCAGAACCGGATCATTCTCCCCCTGCTGCGCATACAGTGAGAAAAATGTCATGTAAGGTGGCAGTTCATCCATCGATGCCCTGTTGAAAATTTCAAGTTCACTGATACTCCCATAACCATTTACCAGGATATTACCGGTACCGATCCCGCCAAGGGGACAGTTAATATATCTCAGCTGTTCACCCGAATACGGGATATCGATCCTGAGGTCCTCCTTTTTAAAACAAGAGCTAAGAATCAACACAGCAGTGAAAAACAGAAAGGTTTTTTTCATAATTGAATATCGTAAATTTCTGTGCCGCTTGGTGCCAGTGCAAATCTGCCGAAAATCATTTTCATTCGCAACCCAAACATAGTTTTTATTAAGTTTGTTCGCTTAATTCATCAAAGAAGTTTACGAACGTAAAATCAATACAAATGCAGCCCGATTTTAATGAACTTTTAAAGGTGCTTCGCCGGGAGAAGAGTTCCAGGCCGGTATTATTTGAATTTCTGATCGATAATAAATATGCCAGGAAATATTCAAATGTTCACAAGGATGCCACCGAAGGAAGTTTTGAGTATTTCCTGATGCTGATCGATTCCTTCCTTAACCTGGGCTACGATTATGCCCATGTCTATTCCTGGCTGTTTGACTCACTCCATTTCCCTATGGCGGAGCATGAAAAGGGATTGAGCAGATCACAAAATGAAGGGGCACTTATCACTGATGAAGCTTCTTTTGATCGTTACCCGTGGCCGGATATCAGCAATTGTAATTACGATATTTTTGAAAAACTTCTCCCCCACCTGCCCGAGGGGATGAAACTCCTCGCAAGCAGCTGGGGCGGACTTCTGGAGAATGTTACGGATATTGTCGGTTTTGAAAATCTGTGCATGTTATATCTCCTCGAACCAAAACTTTGCAGGAGAATCTTTGACCATGTTGGAAGCAGGCTGGTGGAGCATTACAGGATTGTGTCGGCATTTGATTCAGTTGGGGTTTGCACAATTAACGATGACTGGGGTTTCAGAAATCAGACCATGTTTCCGCCGGAAATGATGAGGGAATACGTGTATCCGTGGACGAGGAAGATGGTAAACGCCGTAAAGGAAAATGGAAAACCGGTGATATTCCATAGCTGCGGAAACCTGAAGGAGATCATGACCGATGTAATCAATGATCTTGGAATGGATGGAAAGCACAGCTATGAAGATGCGATATACCCGGTTGAAGATGCCATTGACTGGTGGAATGATGAGATCGCCATTGTTGGCGGGATCGATGTCGACTACCTCTGCAGAACAAGCCCGGAAGAGATCGGGAAACGTGCATTCGCGCTCCTGGAAAAAACCTTTGACAAAGGTGGATATGCTCTCGGGTCTGGCAACAGTATTGCACATTATGTGCCTGAAGAAAGCTATCTTGCAATATTAAATGCAGCCCGAAAATTTGAAAAAGAAATGAAATAACATGGAATGCAGAACTGGTTGCGGCGCATGCTGCATTGCTCCATCCATAAGCTCTCCGATTCCGGGAATGCCCGACGGCAAAGCTGCCGGGACACGCTGTATTCACCTCGCCGAAGATTACAGGTGCCTGATCTATGAGCACCCTGACCGTCCTGCAGTATGTGACCTTTTCAAGGCCGATCCGGCCGTTTGCGGTGAGGACAGGGAGGAAGCGATCGTACTTTTATCCATGCTGGAGGAAGGGAACCTGACGGATTAAGTCGCGGAATCCCGGGACAGGGCGAATCAGCGAATGTGAGGATAAGGGAACAGGGCGAATCCAGGATTTACATCCACAAAATTGTACCCCTGACCCTGGCAAAGCTGAAGTGTGACATTGTGACCAGCACACTTCCAGGCTAACTGCCAGTTTAATCAATCCCTTGAGCATGCTATCCTGTTATACTGCCGGGTGAACAATAAAAATCAAGCCGTGTTCTATCCTTATGATAAAGGTTGCATCCTTCAGAATAGGAATATTTACAGAATGCCTCTTTTTATCTTCACTAAGTTCCTGTTCTCAATCAAGTACATCAAAACAGATGGAAAATAAGAATTTCGACCACACCAATCAATTGATCCATGAGAGCAGTCCCTACCTGCTGCAGCACGCCCATAACCCCGTGAACTGGTATCCATGGGGAGAAGAAGCATTGCAGAAGGCCAGGAAAGAGAACAAACTTCTTATCATCAGCATTGGTTATTCAGCCTGCCACTGGTGCCATGTAATGGAGCATGAAAGCTTCGAAAATGAGGAGATTGCCACATTTATGAACGAGAATTTCATTGCCATAAAAGTTGACCGGGAGGAACGACCGGATATCGACCAGGTCTATATGAACGCCATACAATTAATTACCGGCAGAGGTGGCTGGCCATTAAACTGCGTGGCTTTGCCCGACGGAAGACCTATTTGGGGCGGCACGTATTTCCCCAAAGACAACTGGATTAATGCGCTGGAGCAGTTGGCAAATTTGTATTCAGAAACACCGGAAAAAGCGAT
>CAYSAH010000258.1:0-6020 GCA_964428945.1 uncultured Bacteroidaceae bacterium
CTCATAAGCCAAAGATAAAAGTTTAATTTATGAATTTGGCTTAATTCTGGGTGAATGATTTTAAGTAATAAACCCAGGTATGAGCCGAAAATTTGCTGATACCGGAGTTGTGAAGATCTTAACTTGTGAATCGTTGTTTATACCTTTGTGCTTCCAGGTGCTTCAAAGTGTAAGCTATTACACAAAGAAGCACGAAGAAGACACGAAGGGACACAAAGAATAAAATTCCTGTTATCTTAAGTTATTCTGATAATTACTTTCTTTCCAAACCTGTGGACTGCGCTACTGATAATCTCTAAATCTTATTGAACAACTATCTTACTCAAAGCCTTTATTCTGCCTTCCAGGTCCATGAGCTGCATAAAATACATTCCCGGCCCGGCCAGTTCCGACCTGTAAACAGTGTGAAACGAATGCCTGATTTCTTTGTCATACACCTTTACCCCGGTTTCCTTAAATATTTTGAGCCGGTCCCCTGTCCTAAGGCTTTTCCCGTCAAATTCAATGTGCAAAAAATCCTTCAGAGGATTTGGATAGACCGAAACGATTGAAGCCGGGTTCTCTAAACGGCCCGTGGGAAGGTCAATTTCGACAATTTGTTCCTGTGCATTAAGCATCATATTCAATTGTATCCTGCCGCTTCCATTGAAAGGCATCTTCATAACCGGAGTCCTTTCCCGGGGGCTGACAGCTGTACAAAATCCAAGCCTGTAACTCTGTCCATTGATGTTCGTTGCCATAAGGAAATTTTTATCAAGCAGTACCGGGATCTTCAAGACTTCATTTTTGTCCCACGCACTGATATTTAATCCCAGCAATTCTCCACCCGAATAAAATATGATCTCCTGCCCTTCCACCTCAACAGAGATATTCGCAGAAGAATCCGATTTCTTCGCGCTTGCTGTGAACCCAGTAATAATTCCCGCCGAGTATTGCAGGATCAGCGCAGCATCATAAGCCGTTATACTTCCTTCAGCATCAACGTTTGCAGTACTGTCGCGCCAGGGTTCCCATGGCAGCGGGTCTGCTTCCGGCAAAGGATCAAGTCCGACTGAATGCTGCAGGGTAAGGGCTGCATCATAGGCCAGGATCTGTCCATCATCATCCACATCGCCCGGACGGAATTCGATGATGGTAAAAGTATCCCCGCTGGTCGGGACTGAATCGACTTCATTTCCCCAGAGATCTGTTCCATTGCTCAATCGAACCAGGACCGTCCCGGATGCTTTAGGGATGCGATAACTCAATGAATATACTCTATCGTTTACCATGGCCATTACTGCAGAAGAGGATGTTAACCCACCGTAAAAATTTATATGAACAGCATTTGCAGCATCCATGGGTTCGCTGAAAAAGGCCATGATGAGCAGGGTATCAGCAAACCTGTTAACTGAATCACTGTAGAAGAGTTCAGCTGTGGGGGGAGAAAGTTCTGCTATGACCAGGGTCCCGTCTTCCAGGTTCTGAACCGGTATGTTATTTAACCATGCATTGGAGAGTGAGAGCAGGGTCGTGTCAGGGCCCAGTGCAGAAAACTGAAGTTTCACAACTTCGCCTGTTCCAGGCAAAGGAACTGTATGCATGTAACTGATTGAGAGCTTTCCGGGAACCGAGGAATTGACTGCCAGGGTGCCTCCTGCAGCAATGGTTCCGGCCAGATCAAAACCTGCATATTCCAGGAGCAATGGATCAAAGTCCATGTCGAACTGGTAGGAAATAATATTGTCGCCTGCACTAAGTTCACTTACCATTACAGGTACCTCAACAAGGCTCCCAAGCTCGACAGAGGCGATATATCCATTGTTTCCGACAGAGAGCTTATGATTCCCAGGTTCCGTTGTTATTGTTCCACTGTGCGTTCCCGGTTTACAATCAGCAACATTCGCTGTCGTGATCTCCCATTCGGCCGCGGTCCATGAAATATTCGGACCAGCAATACCCTGTACCCTCACTGCCCTGGAATCTTCGTATTCCCATGGCGTTCCTGTACCATCCACATTAATCTCGCCATAAATATCATGGAGGGTTCCCGAAGTATGGTCACCATCGCTGAACAGACAGTAGGCATCATCGCCGTTCCCTGTCAGAATACCACTTTCCTGGTCAGGGGCAAAACCATAAAGCGATGAAAAGGACGAAGTCCCGATCACAAATGTTCCTGCGGCCGGAATTGTTCCGGCAAGCCGCAGCTCACCCCACGAAGTCCCCCCGTTACTCTGGCGTGAGAGGTAAAATACAGAAGTGCTTAGATCTATAGGCTCAGCACCTGCATTGAAAAGTTCAATAAATCGTCCGGAATAGTCATCCAGCGGATCCGTGACCTCTGAAATGAATAATCCATCCTGTGCCATTGCTGAATTTAAAAGGAGCAGCATGACACCAGGCAGCAAAAGTGTAAAATTTCTCTTCATCATCATTATTTTTTTATTTGTTAAAGAATCAACTGTTAATGTGATGAAGGAGGGAAATATCGTCTTAACGGATAAAAAAACTAAATTTAAAGTTCAATTAATTTAAAACTGGTTAACATGACACGCATAGCCCAGATTCTTATGCTTATTATTTTTTTATCCGGCTGCAACAATAGCAAAGCGGACAAAATTGAGATCTCCGGCAATAAAATACTGCTAAACGGATCCCCCTATCTGATCAGGGGGGTTTGCTATAATCCGGTTCCTCCCGGCAAATTAAATGAGCGGAGTTTTGATCTCCTGAGCCAGGACCTTGCCTTGATGAAGGAAGCCGGAATCAATACCATCAGGGTTTACAGTCCGATTGTGGAAGAATCTGTGCTTGACCAGGTCGCAGCTGCAGGACTCCGGGTTATCATCAGCATAGGCTATAACCAGGGAGGCAGGAATGACATTCTTTCAGGGACCTACATTGAATACATAAACACTTTTAAGGAACATCCTGCCATACTTTTCTGGGAACTTGGAAATGAATACAACTACCATCCTGAATGGTTTGATGGAAACATTCAAAACTGGTACAATGCCCTGAACGAGGCAGCCAGGATGATCCATAAGAACGATGTCTCACACCCGGTAGCCACGGCGCATGGCGAATTGCCCGATTCCCTGGCGAGAAATTCCTGTCCGGATATTGATATCTGGGGAATGAATGTATATCGCTGGGATAATCCGGAAAGTATATTTACAGCCTGGAGACAGGTGAGCGACAAGAGCATGTATTTATCTGAGGCAGGAGCCGATAGCTACATGACCATCACGAGGGATCAATACGAAGCCGGAGAAAATGAACCTGCCCAGGCCGATGCAGTGAGAAATATACTGGAAGATGTATTTGCCTTCCCGGAAATATGTTCAGGGCTTACCCTCTTCGCATTTGTTGATGAATGGTGGAAAGCAGGAAACCCGGAAACTCAGGATCCGGGCGGATGGGCTCCGAACAGCAGCGGCGTTCCCTACGACGGCACACCAAATGAGGAATACTGGGGTATTGTTGATATTCAAAGGAACAGAAAAATGGCTTTTGACGTCGTGAAGGACCTGTATACAGGGCAAGGGGCATTAGCAATCCCTATTCTTTCCTCAGGAACCATGGCATCTCAAATGGAACCGCCGGGAAATTTAGCAATGACAGGGTCGAGGGGATGCAGACATCGATCCTTGAAAAACTATGTGAAATCCTCTACTGCACACCCAATGAACTGATGGAGTGGGTCCCCGACAATAATAGCAATATCCCTTCGGGTCATCCCCTGCATTCAATCAGGAAACGGAGTGAAGTTAACATTGCAAATATCCTGAAATCGATTCCCATCGACGCGATGGACAGGATACAACAGTTCATAGAGAAGGAAAATATTGTAGGCCAGGATGCCCTCTTTGAAGCCGGCAAGGAGACTTATGTGAAGGCCAAAAGAAAAACTGGCAAAAAGGCAAGTAAAAAAGCTGGCAAAAAGGAAGGCAAAAAGGAAGGTAATAAGGAAGGCAACAAGGAAGATGAAAAATCAGCTATCGTTACCGGCACCAAAGACAACAGTAAATCCAGTAACGAGACAGGCAAAATGGTCAGCAATACGGGTAAGAAAGATAATTGATGCCCTGAAATCAGAGAAAATATACATGGGAGGGGTATATTGGAAAATCCGGTCAATTGGACTTAAAATATATCCCAAGTGGAACTCTCCATCCTTTTTGGTATGTTAGACCAGCCTTAGCACTATTATCAAGCTAATAGCATTCCTTATATCCCTACTTTTAGGTATTCTGTTCTAAATTAACTATTAGACACACCCCTCAAAATAATGATTTACTGAGCTTTACAGCCGAGCTTTATTTAGAATCATTCTTACCAATCATGCCTCATTGGCCTTTTTACCTGTTTATTTTCTAGATTTGCACCAAAATAGAATTCTAGAATTATGAAAACAATATTTAGAAGGAGCTTGACTCTTGTTCTTAGCCTTTTATTAGCATTGACAGTCGCCATTGGGCAAGAACAGTTAAATACTACTGAGCGATTATTGCAAGAGGAGGAACGCCTTAGTATAGGTGGATACGGACAAATTGATTATAACCAGCCTATTGAAACAGGAATGATGAAGGATGGATTACTCGATGTGCATAGACTTGTTCTTATGTTTGGCTACAAATTCACCGACAATACTTCATTCATTTCTGAGGTAGAGTTTGAACATGTAAAAGAAGTATACGTTGAACAGGCATTTCTTCAACATGAGATTCTGCCCTGGTTGAAATTCAGAGGAGGGTTGATGTTAGTGCCTATGGGGATAATAAATGAATATCATGAGCCTTCCACTTTCAATGGTGTGGAAAGGCCTAATTTGGATAAATATATCGTTCCAACTACCTGGAGGGAGATTGGAGCTGGCTTTACAGGGGTATTCACAAGTGCAGCTGTTTCGTATCAGCTATATCTTATGAATGGTTTCTTGGGTTATGATGGATCAGCCAAACTTAGTGGATCGAATGGCTTCCGGAATGGCAGACAGAAAGGTGCAGAATCATTGATTAATACTCCCAGCCTGGCATTTAGGGTAAACTATTTCGGAATTTCAGGCTTGCAGTTAGGTCTATCTGCTTATTCAGGGAAATCTCAGACTACCCTGTTTGATGATCTTGAGAAAACGGATAATATGGGTGTTTCAACCGCCGATTCTTCAGTTGTGGGGCTGGATATGATTGGCATGGATGCGAGGTATCAACTTGGTGGACTTCGATTACGAGGGCAAATCAACTATGGTCTTGTATCAAACTCCCTTCAGTACAACGAATTCACCGGCAGTGATCTGGGTAGCTCAATATTCGGGTGGTATGGAGAAGTGGCATACAATGTGCTTAATTCCTTTGAACAAGTAAAGAAAATAGTGCATTATAAGAGCGTTGAAATTTATTAATTTATAGTCCGTGAATAACAACAGATTACTTGCGCTTGTGATTTTAATCTTAGCAATTGGAGGAATTGCATTCTGGATAATCTGGGGGATAGTATTGAATAAAGGAACTGTGGTTTTCAGCTACACAAGGCCGCCTTACACGGTTCAGATAGCGGAAGAAGAAAAAACATGTTTAACGCAGGAATGTGAATTCCGGATACCCGTGGGACCGCGGAATTATACAATATCCAAATCAGGCTATTATGAAAAAACCGGTTCGATAAACATTGTGCGCGATAAAAAATTAACCGAAAATATTGTACTGGAATTTATTCCGCAGGCTGCGGAAGGAACAGAATATAAAACTTATGTGCTGCCCGCCGGATACTCAAAATTTCTAGATTCATTAAAAGAAATATCTTTATTTTCACAGCCTTCTGAAAATATTGAATTAAAATCCCTGCCCAAACTTTTAAATAATTTAATTTTTTCTCAAACCGGGGAAAAAGCGGTTGTATTTGAAGATAATAAAGTTTCCGTATATTCAACAAAAGATTTTTCTCTAAAAACACTTAATGAAATAAATGACGCTGTTTCAGCTGTTTTTACGGACGACGAAACAGCGGTGTACAGTGTTTCGTATGATGAGGCCGCA
>CAYSAH010000259.1:0-2715 GCA_964428945.1 uncultured Bacteroidaceae bacterium
AGCAGACAAAACAACGGTGAAGGTGAAATTACAGGCAAAAAGATCGAGGGATAAGAAGAGCTGAACCGTCATCATTGGAATATCTGTTCCTTTGTGCTTCAAGGTATTTATGGGTACAAAAGCTAAAACGCGCAAGACCGGAGAGGTTCAGAGTGAAAATGTATTTCGTAAGAAAGACCCATTTTGCAGCTTAGAGGGCAAACCCTTTTCTGAAGTTATTACACAAAGAGGCACGAAGGAGGCACAAAGAGGCACAAAGAGGCACAAAGATTCATGATTTCATGCACTCTAATTACATTTTACGCTTTCGTGACTTTCAATGCCTGTATTATTTCCAGACAAGCATTTTTTCCTAACTTTATTTTATGAATACAATGCATTGTCACCATAGCAGCCGATCATCACTTTGGATGGTTATCTTCTTTGCCATATTCCTCAGCAGCTGCACAGGCAATATAAAAAACAAAGGGAATACCGACTACACTGGATTTGTGAATCCACTCATGGGTACCGACTCCGAGTATTCCCTTTCAAATGGAAACACCTATCCTGCCATTGCCCTGCCCTGGGGAATGAATTTCTGGACTCCTGTAACTGCATCATATGGAGATGGGTGGACTTACAAATACAGGGATCATAAGATCAATGGTTTCAAACAAACGCATCAGCCCAGCCCATGGATCAATGACTATGCGGCCTTTTCTTTGATGGCAGTAACAGGGAAGGCTGTATTTGATCAGGAAGAAAGGGCTTCATGGTTTTCCCATAAGGCCGAAACAGTACTTCCCCACTATTACAGTGTTTACCTGGCCGATCATGATACAAAAGTCGAAATTACACCCACCGAACGGGCTGCCATGTTCCGCTTTACCTTTCCCGAAAATGATTCCTGCTTCATTTTACTTGACGGATTTCCAGGCGGCTCAAGTTTGAAGATCATTCCCGAAAAAAGGCAAATCACCGGCTATTGCCGCAATAACCATGGGGGAGTTCCGCAAAACTTCCATAACTATTTTGTGGCCGAGTTCGACAAGGATTTTGAGATAACAGCCACCTGGACCGATAAGGCGTATTCGATGAATAAGCTGGTAGCTGAAGGAGACCATACAGGTGCCATTGTTGGCTTTAAAATGAAACGCGGTGAGACTGTTGAGGTAAAAGTTGCTTCTTCCTTTATTGGTCCTGAACAGGCAAGGCTGAATCTTAAACGGGAAATCGGCGAAAGGTCATTTGAAGAATTGATGAAGGAAGGAAAGGAAGCCTGGAACCATGAACTGGGAAAGATCAGGGTTGAAGGAGACGATATAGATAACATCCGGACCTTTTATTCCTGCCTGTACCGTTTGCTGCTATTCCCCCGAAAGTTCTATGAGATCAACGAAAATGACGAAATTGTACACTACAGTCCTTACAGCGGGCAAGTATTGGCAGGATATATGTTTACTGACAACGGATTCTGGGACACCTTCAGGGCTGTATTCCCCTTCTTCACCCTGATGTACCCTGAACTGAACAGCCAGATCATGAACGGACTGGTTAATACTTACAAGGAAAGTGCCTGGCTTCCCGAATGGGCAAGCCCCGGACACCGTGGATGCATGATCGGATCGAATTCTGCTTCCCTGATCGCAGATTCCTACCTGAAGGGGATCAGGGGCTATGATATTGAAGCTCTCTATGAAGCGATGGTAAAGAATACGGGTGCAACGCATCCATTTATAAATTCCGTCGGACGATTCGGTCACGAGTACTATAATGAAATGGGGTACATTCCTTACGATGTGAACATCAATGAGAATACAGCCAGGACCCTGGAATATGGCTATGCAGATTTTTGCTTGTGGAAGCTGGCTTTGGCTTTGGAAAAACCAGGGGAAGAGATCCTGCGCTTTAAAAAAAGAGCAATGAGTTACCAGAACGTATTCGATCCGGAAACAGGATGGATGCGTGGCAGGAACCAGGATGGCACTTTTCAAAGTCCGTTCAATCCCTGTAAATGGGGAGATGCCTTTACCGAAGGGAACAGTATACATTACACCTGGAGCGTGTTCCATGACATTGCCGGACTTGCAAAATTGATGGGAGGCAATGAGGCATTTATCGACAGGCTCGATACTGTTTTTAGCATGCCGCCTATTTTCGACGATTCCTACTATGGCTTCCCCATACATGAGATCAGGGAAATGCAGATCATGAATATGGGGAACTATGCGCATGGCAACCAGCCCATCCAGCACATGCTCTACCTTTATAATTATGCCGGTGCACCATGGAAAACCCAGGCCAGGGTGCGCGAGGCAATGGAAAAACTATATCAACCGACACCGGATGGGTATTGTGGTGATGAAGACAATGGTCAGACCTCAGCATGGTATGTTTTCAGCGCCCTTGGATTTTACCCTGTTTGCCCGGGTTCAGGTGAATATGTTATCGGTTCTCCACTTTTCCGGAAAGTCAATATTTCGCTTGAAAATGGAAAAAATCTGAAGCTTGATGCCCCGGGAAACAGCAAAGAGAATTTATACATCCACAGGATTGAATTTAACGGGAGAAACCTTGATCGAAATTATTTTAAGCATGAAGAGTTAATGAAGGGAGGTACGATCAGCTACCAAATGTCTGCAAAGCAAAACACAACCCGCGGTGTGAAAAAAGAAGCATTCCCCTATTCGATGTCAGATTCATTGTAATTGAATTCATGCAATCCGGATTGGG
>CAYSAH010000259.1:2725-5995 GCA_964428945.1 uncultured Bacteroidaceae bacterium
AAATGATGTATCTCGCGTATGACGCGTCATATAACCTTGTCAACCTGCCAAATGCCTTGGAAAACCTGATGGAATCATAATATCCCCTACAATCCCCTTTCGCGCCTTTTCCTTCTCCCCGGAATGTCTCCTGCTTACAGCTCAAAATCCGGCACTGCAACCTCGTAGCTTATGCCTCCTGTGGTCCTGCGGTAGAAATCCACCAGTTTTTTTTCTGTAAATGAAAAGAAGGTCGGAATAACGATACACCTTCCAAATGCCTCTGCCAGCTCGGGTAATCCTTTTTTCTGCTGCCATTTCATGATCGAACCTATTCCATCCTTTTTCAATCGCTGCTGCACCGTCTCTTTCAGTTCTCTTCGTCCCTCGTAACTTTGATCCAATTCGTTCCGAAAAAGCAAAAGGGCATCTTCCTCCCCCAACATCCCTTCATCAAATTCATCCATGGTAAAATGCAGGTTAAAATCCAGTTCTTCCAGATCATACTTCTGCTCGAGAATCCGGTAAAAGAGAACCAGTTCTTTTTCAGCTGGGATCTCAAGCAAGGGGGCAATGAACTGGAAGGTCAGTACGAATACCAGGTATCGGTCAATATCTATTTGTCCATTCTTCATTTCCAGGAGGGAACTGTTCAGATAGCTGATATAATCCTTTACAAAATGCTCCTTCCTTGTTGGTGAGAAATAATTTTCGAGCTTTGGTTTGGTGCCGCTCTCATTTACTAAAAGCAAGAGAATTTCCTCAATGGTCACCGTACGCATCTGCTGTCGGGGTTGCTGTTGAGGAATTAAGGACATTGCCATTGTATACATAAGGAATGATTCATCCACAAATTAGACAATAATTTTACAGGAGTCAACTATATTTTTCATTGGACATCCCCCATTTTTATGAACCAAAGAGTCAAACCCTCCCCTGGTGGTCGGAAAGTTATACGCAGAGGTTCTTTGAGGTTTTCCACCAAAACGTTTAAAAGAGTACGGAAGGAATAATCCGCCGGGGCGGATGAGGATTTTACATTGTGAATCTGTGTTACTTCTTTTCGCCGGAGGCGAACTTAACTCCGCATTACCCTGGTACGTTTTACAAATGAAAATTCTCCTCACTCTGCGATAAGCATTAGCGAATTATTCTGGCTTGCCTGAAATACCTCCGTGGTAAGAATTCGAAATATTCCCATTTTTACTGGCTTATCACCAGTTATTCTCCTGAAAAAACAGCTCAGCTTGAAATGCAGTGAAACTGAATGAAAATATTGGGGTATGCCCAATATTTTTCAGTTCTGAGGAACATTTTTCAATTCGTTAATAATCAAAAATTTATCCTGCAGAAATTGGATTTGAATTTTCCCTGCCATAAATTTATATACCTTTTAATCAGATTAATAAGTCCTTAAGTCAAAAATAATTGATCCATCATGGCAAGAAAAGGAACAAGTATAGCTGTAGTAGTGGTCCTCGGCCTTCTCGGCGCATGTGATAAGACGGACAAAGACCCTGTATTGGAAAACCAGGCTCCTGTGGCAATTATTAAAACCAATACCGTTTCAGGTGACAGTCCTTTAACCGTGAATTTCGATGGCAGTTTCTCTACAGATCCGGAAGAGGGCGTCTTAAATTTTTTATGGGATTTCGGAGATGGATCCTCTTCAAGCTCTGCTGCACCAACAAAAACATATTCTGAAACCGGGACATTTACGGTGAGACTGACTGTTACCGATGATGGTGGATTATCTGATACCAAAGAGGTTGTTATCAAGGTCAATAAGGCTCCCGATTTATTCCCCGTTACTGACAAAGCGCAGTGGGTTTACCGTGTGAAATCAACAGATACGGAAAACGGAAAGGTTACAGGATACGAGGAGGGACTGACCTACCTCGTTGTTGAAGATCTGAACCTGGAATATGAGTATACCGATTTTATAACATTAAGGGTAACGGGTAAGAAATACTATAACGAAAAGCTCCTGGGCAACCATATATATCTCGGACATCACGCCGGAAGAAGCCTGAGTGTGACACATGACGGGTTTGCCCCCTACCAGGATATGATCAACCTCGATGCCACATCCTGGTCAGACTTTGCCATGTTCTTCTCAAATTCATCGAGCCTTTCAGTAATCCAGTCAGAGGTGAACCTTACAATTGGAATGGGGGCATACAATACATACAAAGTTAAGCATCAGCGTGATAACTGGGGAGAGAATTATGTGTCAGAGAGGTATGACATTTCAGAAGAAGAGTACCTTGCTCCCGGATTAGGCATGATCTACAGGAAAACATCAAGGTATGTTGATTTTCTGGACTGTTTCACATGCCCGGTGTACGGTGGAGGGAATGAAATTGAAATGGTGGGGTATTACATAAAATTACCTGATGGAACTGTGCAGAAAGGTGGGACCGGTTATAATGCGGACAACCCTTATGGAGGAGAGCTTGGTTTATTGACCATCTGGGCCAGTGTCGATATTGGATACACCGATGTTTATATTGAAGGTGAATTTGTTGGCACGATTGGAAATTACTTTTCAGGTGGTGCAAGCTGTGATCACCCTAGTGCCTTGAATGTTTTCAGGCCATATGGAACTTATACACTTACTGCGACATCTTCAAAAGGATGGTACTGGGAAGGGGACGTGGTATTTATCGAAGGTACATGTGATTTGGTCGAATTAGAGATCGGAAAAAAGGGAAGAATGAAGGGACAGGGGATCAAAGGGACCGAAATTGTCAGGGAAGAATGATCTGCCGGAATAAATGAAAGATCACTGATTCAATAGTTCCCGACGCTGAATTATTGTTGCCCGAAAGCTTCCATCTGCAGTTTTGTGATCTCCTCCTTGTTGCTGTTTATTACCTGCGTAATTCTTGATATCTCATTTTTCAGGTTTTCAACAATCTCTGTAGAAGCCTGGATCTTTGCCTTATTTTCAATATTCTTGTTATTCAGCTCAAACTTTTTTTCCTCGTCAGTCTCCTTAAGTAGCGTTTTCTCAGCTATAGCAATCTGTCTCGAAAGATTGTTGATCTCAGTGTTTGTAAACTTGAGCTGCCTGTTCAGATCATCCAGTCGGCGGCTATTCTCCTCTATAATATTGTCAAATTTTGAAGTTTTAAAATAGACCATGAATTCTTTCAGAAAGCTTTGTAATCCGGCCATTTCTTCAGGGTAATCCGTGGTATCGATCACGATATCATAACCAATAAAAAATGCCATGGCTATTTTCACTGAACTTCCCTCGGTTTTAAAGATCATCCAAAGATCTCCCTT
>CAYSAH010000260.1:0-5945 GCA_964428945.1 uncultured Bacteroidaceae bacterium
GGAGCACGGTCTTGGTGCCTTCACCGGTGTAACCTCCCCAGATACCGCAGACATCAAAGGTAGGACGGATACCGGTGCGTTCCGTGGTGGTGTACCCGGCTTCCCCGGATACTTCTCTCAGATTCAGCGCTTTCTTATACTTTTCAAGGTCAAAGGGCGCCCGGGCCAGCATGGCTCTTTCTTCCGGAGAAACCACCAGCACATCGTCATAAAAGCCGGGAATGGTGATCCTGCCATTCTCATCGGTCATTTGAGCAATCATTTTGCACAGCACATTGATGGGATTGGCCACGGCGCCGCCAAACAATCCGGAATGGAGGTCCACCGAAGGGCCGGTCACTTCCACCTGCCAGTACGCCAGTCCCCTGAGGCCGGTGGTAATGCTCGGCAGGTCAGGGGCAATCATGGAGGTATCGGAAACCAGTATCACCTCCGATTTCAGCATCTCTTTATGTTCCGCACACCAGGCGCCGAGATGGGCCGATCCGATCTCTTCCTCCCCTTCGATCATAAACTTCACATTGCAGGGCAAGGTGCCGGTTTGGACCATCAGTTCGAAGGCTTTAATGTGCATCATCCCCTGGCCTTTGTCGTCATTGGCACCGCGACCCCAGATTCTCTCCTCCCTGATCTCCGGTTCGAAAGGAGGTGAATTCCATTTCTCCAGCGGATCGGCAGGCATAACGTCCATGTGTCCGTAAACCAGCACCGTGGGGAGGGAAAGATCAATGATCTTTTCTCCGTAGGTTACCGGATTCCCGGGTGTTTCATAGACCTCAGCCCGGTCGGCGCCAGCTTCCAGGAGAAGATTCTTCCAGTATTCAGCAGCTTTGTACATGTCAGGTTTATGCTCGGCAATGTCGCTGACAGAGGGTATCCTGAGAAGGCCGAACAGTTCCTCAAGGAACCGTTCTTTGTGGGTTTCGATGTAAGTGTTGATTTGGTTCATAGTTATATGGATATTGGTTCTATCGACATTGGGCTTCGGGCTCAGGGCTCAGGGCACAGGGCTCAGGGCTCAGGGCTCAGGGTTCAGGGCTCAGGGCCTGCCCCGGGCGTTGCCCCATAGCCGTCAGGGTAATTTATGCAATATATTGTTTGTCAGTAATATACACATTTATTTTCTTTTTTTACCCCATTTCTTTTGGAAATGGGGCTTGATTTCGTAATTTTCACCATTTCAAATAACTTTTTATTGTTTATAAATTAAGGGGGCAAATTGGTGTCTGTCCCCTTTTTTGTCGTCTTAAATATATACATAATATTTTGATTTACAAATAAATAGCTCAACTATTTCAATAAAATTTGTCTTGTTTTTTCGTTTTTCCTTCCAGTGGTTTAACGAGAACTGGTTCACCAATTTTATTAATTCTCTTTCTGAACTTTTTTTCTTTTCTTTCCAAATTCCTCGTAAAATACTGAATGAGTTCCGAAGCGTTTTAAAACATTTGTTCTCACTCAGAATCAGCCGTCGTTTTTTAAAGTAATACACCTGTAGATTGCAGATGATTTGCATGTTTAATATGATCAGTATTAACTTTGAAAACAATAAACATGCAAAGCGTTCATATTTCATCGGTTGTATTTTGTTGATTTTACATACCGACTTCCAGTTTTTAAACATTAACTCAATCTGCCAGCGTAACCGGTAAATTAGCATGACATCCTCGATTGAAAGTCCTTTGCCTGGAACATTAGTAATGAACATGTTGAACTTACAACGTGCCTTATATTCCTCTGAGGTTTCCCATCCCTTTTCCCTGTTTTCTTTATTTATTTTTCTTATCCGTTCTTCATAGACTTGTTCGGGGACAATTTCAACAATCATCCGTAGTTGCTCCAGTTTACTTTTTCCTACTAAAACCTGTTTCTCACAACGAGTTTGGTTTTGTTTGATCATCTGATCATACAACCTTTTAAAACTAATTTTCTCTTTCATGCCAGCTTCGAAAACAAGAATGGAAGTATTCAAGCGACTGATAAATGATGCTCCCTGGTCCGCAAATCCTGTCAAAACAGAAAGATTAAAATAACCAAGATCACGTATAACTAAATCGCCTTTTTCAATTTTTGTTTTTGTTTCACTGGCATCTGTGGCATCATTTCGTGTCCCGGATGTTACATTAAGGTCAAGTATTTTCCCACTGCGTACGTCGTATTCATACTGAATAGAAACACTTGCATGTGATATCCCCTGACTTCCGCCACTACCTTTAAAATGTTCCCTGAGTTTATCGGGAACAAGGAAACGTGTTGAATCTTTAATGCGAACCTGGTTAAACAGAGATAAGAAATCGTTGCAAAAGATTTTACTCAATTGCCTCTCCAATAATTCTTTCAGTATTTCATTGATAAAGGCTACCGCCCCTTTAGTAAAACGACCATCAATGGATTGCTTGGTAATAGCTACTCCATGCATGGTCTTCACTTGGGACGATGTTTGAGACAAACTACATGTTTCTGATTGAGAGGCACAATAAAGCAATATTTCAAAGAACATAGAAGGTGTGAAATCACACTTGCGCTTATAAAATCCACAGGCTGCAGCTTTCTTTTGAAGTTCCTTCTCAGAAAAAACATCACGCAGCATTGACGAAAAAGAACCTGTAAACTCAGAAAGGATAGCCCTTTCTTTATAGAAAAAAATTCTCAATCCTAAATTCCCATAAAAAGCTATTTTCTAATAAATTACTAACTTTACCCTGACGGCTATGGGGTTTCACCCAGGGTTGTGTTCTTTCAGCCTTTCAGGCTGGGCTCGTCCCGTCGTACGCTCGTCCCGTCGTACCTTCGTCCGCTCGTACCCTCGAAAAGCGGAGGGCAGAGGGCGGAGGGCAGAGGGCGGAACCTTGCTGTGAGGTAAGTTTGGACGGATCACACGGGAGGCAGACGGGCTCATCATCGAAACGGACGGGCTTATACCTGGTACAGACGGGCTCATCATCGAAACGGACGGGCTTATACCTGGTACAGACGGGCTTATCATCGAAACAGACGGGCTCATATGCGAAGCGGACGGGTTCATGTCAAATCCGGATGGTTGCAGATTGAATAATTACCTGGCCAGACAGAACTTAAACAAGCCCTGATGGAATTAAACCTTGTTCATGCTGAACTCAGCCTTGTTCAGGCAGCATTCAGACTTGTTTATGCGGAACTCAGCCTTGTTCAGGCAGGGTTCAGATGGACACAGACGGGACTCAGATTGACACAGATGGGACACAGAACAGCACAGTCAGTACACAGATCCGATTATGTTCCGCAGAGATCATCTGGTGTGTTTTTTCTATTGTTCAATTCGCAATATTTATTATGTATTTTTCTGGATAAAATAATTGTTTTGGCATAAAATTTGATTCAGGATCAGAGATTTACATTCTTTTCAAATTAACCAATTAATACTTTTCTGCCATGAACAGTAAGCAAGAAAGCAGGTACTCGATGGAGCTCGCCCTCCGTGATTTTTTGAATCAAAACAAGGCGGTTACTTCTTCTCTTCCCGGATTCGGGAGTTTGTTCACTGCATTTTCTGATAACATTGATCAGATCCAGGTTATCAGGGAAAAGCAGGAAGCCGATAAAACCGGTATAGCCCTGACCAAAGAGCAATTAAGGAATGATTTGGTTGCCAAAACCACCGACATCAGCAGGAAAACAGCTGCTTATGCGAAGATGACCAACAATGTCGTGCTCATGAAAGAGGTTCATTATTCGGTATCCGATTTAAAGATGGCTGCCGATGTCATTTTAAAAGACCGTGCCCTGCTGGTACATCACAAAGCCGGGGACCATCTCACCGAACTGGCTGAATATGGTGTGACCGCCGAAATACTTTCAGCGCTTAAAAGCGTCATAGATTTATTTTTTACGGTTATGCCGAAACCCCGACTGGGCATTATTGAAAAGAAGCAGGCGACGGATCAGCTGGCTCAGCTTTTTACCTCCAATCATGCCCTGGTTCAAAAGTTTGACATCCTGGTGGAAATTGTACGATTGACCCAGCCCACATTTTATGCCGCTTACCGGGACAACCGGAAAGTCATTGAAACCGGAAAAGGTTCACTGGCATTGAAGGCTGTAATTACCGATTCTGAGACCAAAGCGGGGATCCGGGGAGTGACCGTTAGTTTTGCCCAGCAAAACGGCAGCCTGTCAGCAGCCACTGCAAAGGGTGAAAAACGGATGGTTAAGATAACCTCCCAGAAGGGAATGTTCAGAATTAAGCATCTGCCTGCCGGAACGTACAAAGCCACTTTTAACAAACCCGGTTATCAGGAAAAAGTGGTACCTGTAACGGTGGCTGATAACGAACGGACAGAGCTGACCGTGGAACTTGAAAGAGATTAAAGCCTTATCCGCATTCTGCCGGCTAATCTGCCATCTGCCGGAAAGGATACGGGAAGGGCGCTCAGAAAACAGAAACTGAAAATAAGGCCTCGCGAAAGCGGGGCTTTTTTCGTCCACAGAGGCACAACTGATTTCATCCACAGATTGCACAGATGAGCACGGATTTTATCGTCCACAGATTGCACAGATTGACACAGATGTTTTTTGTCCACAGATTACCACAGATTGACACAGATGTTTTTGTCCACAGATTTGACTACGTCGATCTTCGATTCACAGATTCACACAGATGTTTTTCATCCAGAGATTTGACATAAATGCTGAATGAAATGCTGTGGTTGTTTTGCTGCGAAAAACCATCTTAAAATCCTCATTGTAAGTGCGCAGCGACTAACTTTTTATATTTCATAAAAGTTCAAAGTGTCTTTTAACTTTTACATATTTTTTTTGAGGAATTTTCCCGGAATGCTTTTCAATACGTGCATTCGTTTCATTGATAAAAGTTATAGCAGATCCCTCAGGAATTCTTTCGATTAAATCAGGATTCTCTATAAGTTGCTCAATAAAATCAAATGTAATCGCTATATCTCTTTGAATTTGCTCTTTATTTGTCATTTTTTGAGTTTTTTAAGATACTGTTCTTTATACCATTCCCATTTATCTTCTAAATCTTGCCTGGCAAAAGTAAATGCGTACTTTAAGTCAGGGACATTGATAGCCTTTTTTTCTTTATCGCCATTCGGGTGAAATAAATCCCTGTGGAAAAAGCCATGTGCACAATCATATCTTACAAGTGCAATCCATTTTTCATTAACTATTGTTTCATATTGAATCAAGATATCAAAAAGTTCGCCTTTTTCTTTTTTAAAGTGAAGCCTTAAACGGTCCTTTAATTGGCTCCCCAAATAAATGAAAAACTCTTTTTCGTTCACACAAAACCATTTTATAGATGTTTGACTTTCATCTGGTAAATGTATTTACAAATTTAAGAAAATTTCCGTGAGTTTGCTTTTTATCCGGATTATACATCAACACTGCTAAGGCGCTTGCCAGTAGTAGGGTTGGTTTAGATAATAAGTCATACAATGCTTCATCGTTCATTCGCTTCGAAGTTCCGGGTTTCTGCACCCTTTGAGCGATCCGTCGCTCCCTCGCTCCCTCGCCCCTCGTTCCGTCGTTCCGAAGTTCCGAAGTTCCGTGGTTCTTCGCTGCACCACAGCGGCGGTTTTCAAACGATGGAGGGGGATTTTGCGGGGGTCTTTTTTCTACAAAGATTTCACCGCTCCGCGGTTTCCGTCGTCCACTCGTTATGGTCCGCGAATTTCCGCAAATTAACTTTCTCCGCCAGTCTTCCAGTCGCTGAGTCTTTCCGTCGTACCCTCAAAGAACCACATTAGCGTCAGTAATTTCCATGTTTCTCATTGACGGCTAAATTCCATGCTTCTTTTTCAATATAAGTTAAAGCGGAGTTTTTAAATTTCTCCAGTATACCTGCAGCTGCATGATTATGAATTCTTTTACCCCTTGTTTTTGTTTCTGTAACAGTAATTTCAACCTGTTTCCCAATAAATTACTTCAACTCAGCTATACGGATTAGA
>CAYSAH010000261.1:0-5918 GCA_964428945.1 uncultured Bacteroidaceae bacterium
ATGCCCCAAATTATGCAGAATGGCCAAAGCGAAGTCTGAAGGATGGCCATATGATGGGATACAACCAGTATATCCAATATGTTGAACCCATTTCGATCTACCCCACTTCCGTGAAAGTTGAGAAGAAGATCAGTTTACAGGATATCATGGCCTTCCAGCGTTCAACCTTCGAAGGCACCATCTATGACAAGACCGAGGATTACGACTGGTATGTGCCCGACGGCAAGGGAGGAATTAAGAAAAGTCCGCTGGCCACACCTTTCCCCTCGAAAGACTTGAGGGAACTGCTGGATATCAATAACCGCCGGAACGTGGCACGCCCCATGGGTTATTACGGAATGATTGCGCAGCTCAGGGACTGGTACCCCGATCCTATCGGCGGGATCTACTGGGTGTTCCTGGACAATGCCTATACGAGTCCCTATGTTCCGATCTACGCGGGTACCAATGAAATTGCCGGGTGCTACCAGAACTTTGATCCAACGAAATACAGCCGTGAATCGGCGCAGTGGGCCATTGATTTCGTCGATAACCTGCTGTATTTAAAATGGCAGGAGATGATCAAGGATGTATGGGCTGTTCGAAATCCGTTTGAACAGAGGCTGTTCGACGAAAGGGATGAGATCGACAAAAAGGCCCTGGAACTTTATAAAAGCGATCCGAAGGCAGCACACAAGTTCCTGACTGAATATACAAAAGGGAATATGGAGGAGGTGCTACGGATGTACAACACGCTTCATGACGAGCTTATAGTTAAATATACGAACAGCAGGTAGCAGGCGCGGGGCGCAGGGCATGGGGCAGACCGGGATGCAAACTTACAGCGGAGAGCGTATAGCGTATAGCGTATAGCGTAAAGCCTACAGTCTACAGCCTACAGCCTACAGTCTACAGCCTACCATCCTCTGTCCTCATTGGGATTGGTCCGACCCTTTCTCTCCACCTTCTTTCTCAAGTAATTCCGGTTGCCTTACCATCCTTTTGATGTATTTGAAGAGCTGACCTCCATGGGTTGCATCCACAAGCCTGTGGTCCATGGCGCTGCTTAAGGTCATCATGCGTCTGATCACGATCTCATCGTTTATAACCACGGGTTTTTTGGATACTCCTCCCATTACAAATACGAAGGAAACATTAGAGATTGGGAACAGGGCAGGGAAACCGGTATCAAGTCCGACCGAACCTATATTTGTACATACGAATGATCCAAAGCTATTCGCTGAAAGTCCCAGGCCGGGCACTGATATTCCCCAGCTGATCGTTAAAAGTTTCACGAAATTAAAGATCATTCGTCGGAATGGCCAGGGAATTTTACCCATGAGGCCTTTCATTTTCATTGTGCTGTTCTCATCTCCGGACCTTGTCATTTTTATTCCGCTTGCGAGATCCTCAACAAGTTGTGAAAGGCTTAATTTATCAGCGTTCTTAATCATAACTGAACTCATCTGGCCCCCTTCTATCAGAACACTTATCATTGCATCCACCTGTTTGCGATGGATAATACTACCCCTCCTGACATAGCAGTTCAATTCAGGGACCTCCTCGCTTATTCCCCGGGCTACAATAAGTGTAAATATATGGGTGAGTGTTATTTTGAGGCCCTCTTTTCTTTTTTGGGAGACGTATTTTTCAAGTTCGGTAACATCAACTTCGGCGGTGCCGAAGATTTTGGCATCAGATGGTTTTTTATATAAGGCAGCAGCTACCTTTCTCCAGTCATTATTCAAATCAGATTTCGGCATACCAGGGTGGGTTGATTCTGCTCTAAATGTACAAAATTGTCGGTAGAGTGCCTAAGTTAAAAAGTTGCCCGGGCTTCAGCCTTTTTGATTTTTTGAACCGACTATCTTTCATGTCCTCTGGTTCGCGAAAAGAATGTCCAATCAGGGCTTATTTTACCGCTTGCTTATCATCATAATACTTCGGCCGCTAAGTGTCCTCCTTCCTCATCCGCCTGTATATCCCTTAAACTGCCAAAATGATTACAATCCTCGCCGTTCCTCGTCCCCACTGGCGAATTTCGAAAACCTGCGGGGTTCAGTTCCATGCACTGGCTCATTGGAGTTCCATGGCCAGCCCCCGAAGCGAGTTCTTGTATAATCCTGGTATGCTTGCTGGATCTCGCTCCTCGTATTCATTACGAAAGGTCCGTATTGTACAACAGGCTCTCCAATGGGCTTCCCCTGCGCAATAAGGAAATATGCATTGTTCTGCCTGCTCTTTATTTTCATTCTTGCAGAGGCATCAAGAACGGCCTGGTGATACTCAGGTATAGTGTATCCATCAATCTCGAGGGATCGTCCCTTGTAAAAATAGATAGCCCGGGATATACCTTTTGAAGCGGCCGGCAGTTCCAGCTCTGTTCCCTGGTCCATTGCAAAAAGCCAGATGGCTACTTCGTTCTCATGCATGGCAGCCCAAGAATCCGGTGTGGGGATGACCGCTCTGGTACCATTAAACTCTCCGGCGATGATCCTGATGGAGATCTCACTCTCCGAGGGATCATATAGTTTTACCACAGGAAGGTCTTCCTGCCAGAGCATTTTATAGTAGGGTTCAACAAACTTACTTACAGAAGGCAGGTTCAGCCAGATCTGGAACAATTCGAGGGGATTTTCCCTATCCTGGTTTAACAAGGGAAACATCTCCGTATGCTGTATGCCTTTTCCGGCAGTCATCCATTGAACATCCCCGTTCCCGTATCTTCCGGCCCCTCCCAACGAATCAGCATGATCGATCAGACCCTCAAGTGTGATCGTAACGGTTTCAAATCCCCTGTGAGGGTGAACAGGGAAGCCCGGGACTGTGTCTCCATGATACATCCTGAAGCCATCTTTTTCTATAAAATCGTTTCCAAGGTTCCTTCCCACCAGGTGTTTCGGATCCGGTCCCATGTTCCTGTTCCCCTTTGGGTAATGGTCCTTGTGGTGTGCACAGAACAAAAATGGATCGTACATTTCCCAGTTAAAACCTAAGGGTTTGATATTTGATACGGATTTCATCAGGCGATTTTTTTATTATATGTATAAAACAAAAATGGAAGGTGTTAGTTCAGATATTTTATCGGAGGAAAAAAGAGCAGGGATTGTTTTTGTTGATACGTAGCTTCTGCAGTTATATGGAAATATGTAATGAACATTTCTCCCGGACCGGGAAAATTTATTTTGTCCAATGATAGTGTACTTCCATATCTATTTGGAGCAGGCATTGTTATTTTTACGTCAATGTCGAATTATTTTAAAGTATTTACTATTTTGCAGTTTATGTGCGGGTGATATACTTGAGAACAGATATAATTTAATCATGGTTACAGTGCACCCCAATACCGTTCCTCAGGATCTGAATACTTTACGTGAACTTAATATTCTGACCAGGATCAGCCAGGGACTGATCAGTACTTTAGATTATGAAAAAGTACTGCAAATCATCAGTGATGGTATGTCTGAGCTCCTGGACATTGAAACTGCCGCAATTTATATCCTTGAAGAGAGCGGCATGCTTACCTTAAGTGCTACAACACCACCCCTGGATCCTGGATTGTCGGATGAACTGAAAAAAGCAGATCCGGCTGATCATCCACATATTCAGAAGGCAATATTTTCGCGACAATCAATCATTCTCGAGGATACAGGAAAAACAGAATTATCAGTTGAAGAAAGGAATTTAACAGAGCTGCGCCAGTTGAGGAGTTTATTATTTTTTCCCATGGTCCATGAGAACAAAGTGCTGGGTGTATTAATTTTGGGTACTTGTAATAAATCAAGAAAATTTACAGAGAATGAAATAATTTTAGGACAAACGATTGCCAATCAACTATCAATATCAGTTCAGAATGCAAGGCTGCATGCTGATTTGAAAGTGCATAAGGAAAAGCTGGAATTGTTGGTACTTGAGAAAACCAAGGACCTTGATGCCGCTATAAAAGAACTGAAGTCCTCTAATGATGTGCTGTCGGAGAAAAACTTTATTATAAATGAGCAGAATACGGAATTGAAGTTAACTCTGCTTCATTTGAGAAGTACACAATCTCAATTACTGCTCTCTGAAAAAATGGCTTCCCTGGGTACATTAACTGCTGGAATTGCCCATGAAATAAACAATCCATTGAATTTTCTTACCGGTTCCTACAATGGGTTTATTGATTATTTCAGAGGGTTTGAGGGTGAGAAATCTGCTGAGCTGTTATTTTTAATGGAAAACAGGCATAGACAGAATTACCAATATTATAAGGGGCCTCAATCAGTTTAGCAGGGATAATAGTGATATGAACGAGAATTGTGATCTTCATGCTATAATTGATAATTGTCTTACAATATTAAACAGCCGGATCAAGTATGGAATTAAGCTGACAAAAGAGTATACAACTGAACTGTTTGTTATAAAAGGAAATGTTGGTAAGCTTCACCAGGTTTTCCTGAATATTCTGACAAACGCGATACAGGCAGTTAACGAAAACGGTAAGATAAAGGTTAAAACAAGAAAAGATAACAAAAAACTGCTTGTAGAGATTATTGATTCAGGTACAGGAATAAGCAAGGAAAATCTTAACAGGGTCACTGATCCCTTTTTTACTACAAAGGCACCGGGAACTGGCACGGGACTGGGATTGTCGATCTCATATAATATTATAACCGAGCATAATGGTAAACTTGAATTTGAATCAGAACCGGGGAAGGGAACCAAAGTGCTGGTATCGTTTCAAACTGCATAATCTGCCTGCAAAGCAAAGGCTGTCTCAAAAACAATTAAGCTTTCGGGACAGCCATTTGCAACAGCAATAGCAGTTAATTGAGATTTTTATTTTATATACTGGTTCAGGATTGATTCGTACAATTCCTGCTTACCACTGATCATTTTTGGTTCACCATTGGCTAAGGCAAGCTTGCGGAGATCTTCGAGGTTAAGTTCGCCTTTTTCAAATTTAGCTCCTGCGCCACTGTCAAATGAGGCATACCTTTCTTTTCTCATTGCCAGGTAGGGTGATTTTTCAAGTATTTCATGAGTGATCATGAATGCCCTTGCAAAGGTGTCCATTCCGGCTATATGGGCGATGAAGAGGTCCTCCAGGTCAGTTGAGTTGCGTCTTGCCTTTGCATCAAAATTGATCCCTCCGGTCTTGAAACCGCCGGCTTCGATAATTACAAGCATTGATTCGATAAGTTCATACAGATTAATTGGAAACTGGTCAGTATCCCATCCATTCTGATAATCACCCCTGTTTGCGTCTATGCTTCCGAATAATCCATTATCTGCAGCAACCTGCAATTCATGCTGGAAAGTATGCCCGGCCAGAGTAGCGTGGTTTACTTCTATATTAAGCCTGAAATCTTTTTCCAGTCCGTAATTCTTCAGGAAACCAATTACAGTTGCTGTATCGAAATCATACTGGTGCTTTGTTGGCTCCATGGGTTTGGGTTCGATCAGGAAGGGGCCTTTGAACCCCTGCTTTCTTGCATAGTCTTTTGCCATATGGAGAAACCTTGCCAGGTGGTCAAGTTCCCGCTTCATATCCGTATTCAGCAATGACATGTAACCTTCGCGACCTCCCCAGAAAACATAATTTTCTCCGCCGAGAGCGATGGTGGCATCAAGCGCATTCTTAACCTGTGTTCCAGCATAGGTGATGACATTAAAATCCGGATTTGTAGAGGCTCCGTTCATATACCTTGGATTCGAGAATACATTTGCTGTTCCCCAGAGAAGTTTTACTCCGGAATCCTTTTGTTTTTCCCTGGCATAGTCAACAATAGCAGACAGGTTTTTTTCGTAGCCGGCAATTGAGTTTACTTCATCCACGAGGTCAGTATCATGGAAACAGTAATACGGTGCCCCGATCTTTGTAAAAAACTCGAAGGCTGCATCCATTTTTTGTTTTGCTTTCACGAGAGGGTCAGTTCCATGGTCCCATGCGAAATCTT
>CAYSAH010000262.1:0-5907 GCA_964428945.1 uncultured Bacteroidaceae bacterium
ATTCACACCCGCAACGTAAACAGTGAATGTTCTGGTGATTGTTCTGACGGGATCCCCATTGTCGCTAATTGTAATTGCAATAAGCGCTTCACCTACCTGATTCGCTGAAGGGTTGAACTGAACAGTTCCTGATGTTTCTCCCTGGATGTAATTTACATCAGGAGTCGGAATCAGCGAGGTATTATCACTTACAGCAGTGAGAGTAAGGGTTTGCTCATTTGACTCCCCGTCGCTAATTCCACTTAGCGACACCGTTTGAAGTGGTGAATTCTCGTTGATATGAATATCGCCTATTTCATCCAAAGTCGGGGGAGGATTTGAGTTATCCCCAACAAGGGTGGTCAGGCTCCTGGGGGGAAGAAGGATCAATCCGTTCTCATCCACATCGGCCTGGCGCTCACAATTTCTCGATTCCGAAGTAGTATAGGCTTCCCACCGGATCGGAAGGCCATCTCCTTTTATTTCCAGGGCTTGCACCTGGTCTGTATTATTAAATAGAATGACGGATACTGTCTTTTCTATGTCATTCCTGAAAGCCATAACAGGGATCGCCTCGGAAACGGCTTCCACTCTAACAGCTCCTGGCCGGATAAATTTGTAATATTGTTTTGACACGAAATATCTTGAAGTTGGCCGGTTACTTACCACCAGTCCATATTCAGGAGAACCTTCACTCACGCTGAAACTCCAAAATACCCATGCACTTGAATTACCGCACTTCAGGGCGTTAAAAATATTCCCGGCAAGTGTCATGGCTCCATCCCAGCTATCAGGGTGCCCTGAAGTCTCTGTCATCCATGTCTTGTACTGGTAATTTCCCGCTTGTGCCCAGCTGTATATATTCTGCCATGTATCGCATCCTGCTCCTCCAACACTGGCACCATCAGCATCGTAATTGTGGATGGCAACAATATCGGCGTAACTTTCTGCAAGGGGATCGTTCTTTACAGCATTTATATAATCGTCAATGCTGTTTTGTGCCGGCAAGGCCTCAGCCCAGAAAAGCTGAACATCACCATATCCTTCAGCTTCGAGCCTGGGACCGACAACTTTAATTATATCCCGAAACTCAGTTGGATTTACCTGGCAGGATGGATAGGGCTCATTAAACTGCGGTTCATTCTGCAGACCGATCCCATAAATATCTTTTCCTGTTTCCCGTTTTACGATCCTGATCAAGGCAAGGATCTCCTCTGCATATTCCTGGTAATACCGTGGATCAAGCTTGTTGTCGGTCGCATAGCTTTCAACACCATTTTCCCATTTGTTATATTTCATCCATCCGGCAGGACTCCATACCGTAAGGATAAACTTATCCACGAATGGAGCGATTCTCCTCATGTTTGATAAGGATAATGCACTTGGATTAAAGCCGTCGAGATTAAGAATGAAAGGATCACTGTTGTCGTTTACCAATTCGAATCCTCCGCCGATAAGGCCGAAACGTGCCATTGACATCCCAATATCTTCAGCCAGTGATATAATCGTGTCCGGTGAGCTGCCTCCTGAACCCATAAAGGCTCCAAAACCATCAATTTCCTGGTAGCGTGTATTCAAATCAATTGTAACATCTGATGCTGTTGCAGCATCCAGCTCCGAAACATTTACCTCAAATGATTTTGTCAGGGGATTGGAACCGGCAGCAGTACCAACAACGGTGATGGTGGCAGTTCCGGTCTGTCCTGCGAAAGGAGTAAATTTCAGCAATGAGATGCTGCCCGAAACGGATTCAACCAGCGGATCGGGAATAAGGGATGCATTATCACTTGTTGCAGCTATGCTGACATCGTTCAAACCAAATTCACCATCAGAAATATTGTTTATTGAAACCGTTTGCTCAGAAGCATTAAGTGTAATCGCATAATCCGGAATATCATCGAAACTCACTGTGGGCGTTACCGGGGCTGTATGAGCTTTATCCCCTACCCTGAAATCACCGAAATAAAAACTTCCGACAAATAGCGGCGTACCACCCGGATCAAAGTTTATCAGAAGGGCCTTTATCCTGGAAATATCGACAACAGTGCCGTCATTCTGAAGCTGGAAACTTGGATCAGAATAATCGAAATAATATTCGGTGAATTCACCCGATACTGTATACCTGACCGTTTTCGATGTATTATAGTGATCGAAGGCGTCCCATAGAAAAATCAGCATGTCCTTCGGGGCCTGGTCGGTCCTCATGGTTATTGAGATATAGGGATTCTGTGAAAGGTCAAGTTCATCGGGAATTTCGAACCATAAGCCAGCCCATTTATTATTGGTTCGGGTTTTGTCTACTTGTATCCTCATGGCTCCGTCCTGCTCTGTGCAAAGATGTGTATCTTCACCAGGATCGCCCCAGGCTGCCGGCCATTGTGAACCAACGATCCCGTCTTCAAACTCATCCTCGTATCCAAGGATAGGACGAACACGCACTTCTGCCTCAAACTGATAATCCACAGATTCATTTCCGTTATTTTCTCCGGTTCCGCCGTCATCGACAAGGCTTACTGTTATAATTGCAGTGCCAGTTTGTCCGGCTACCGGTGTAAAACTTAGGATACCATTGGGTGAGCCCTGGGTGAAAGTAACTACGGGGACCCCGGTTAAAGCTTCATTTGAACTTACAGCCGTAATCGTAAGATTTTGATCCTTATCAGTATCTCCATCGCTAATTCCCCGGAGCGGAATAATCTGTTCCGGATCATCCTGTAAGATCGATATATCGATCAGTTCGTTCATTGAAGGTGGAACATTCACATCATTAAAAACATTCAGATCGAAAGTCATTGTTCCGGTATCTATTCCGCCCGCAACAGTTCCCCCATCGTCCAGGACAGTGACAGTAATTAACACATTGCCTGTTTGCCCCGCAACAGGTTCTATCATCAAATCAGCACTAAAATCTCCTGAATTATAGCTGATTGTCGGATCAGGAACAATTGCGTCATTGCTGCTCGTGGCAGAAAGAGTTAGTTGCTGACTGGCATTTTTGTCTCCATCCTCCATTCCCCTGAGCCTTATGATTGTCACCTTGTCGTTTCGCACATTTGCCGTTTCAGCCTGGTCGATGACAGGGGCCTGATTTGCTTCAACCAGCACTTTAAATTCAGTCACATTATTATCCTTGGCATTCCCGGAAAGCGTAAGTGTAATAGTTGCCTCACCTGACTGGTCAGGGACTGGCGTATAGCTTATTGTTCCATTGTTCTCTCCAGGGGTATAAATGATTTCAGGATTTGGGATAAGTCCCGGATTTGAACTAATGGTTGTTATAGTCAGTTCAGAAGCCCCGGTATTCCTGTCTTTTATTCCCCAAAGGGAGATGCTGTTCCGGGCAGCATTAATGCCATGTGCCTGGTCCTCGATTTTTGCCATGGAAGGCATTACAAGTGCCTGGTCGCCGATTTTTATATCATCAAAATAAACAGTAGACTCACAACCAGCTGTTCCTGAAGGGTTGAATACGAAATTTAACCTGTGGATCCGGCTTAGGTCAACCCCCGTAATATTACGGAAATCGAAAGTGTAGGTAGCATAATCATCTGAATGAACGATGGTTTGGTATCCATCGTTCACAGGGTAGGAATAATTATTTCCAAGATCATCCCAAACTGAAAAATTCAGGTTAAAATCGATATCGGTTTTCACCTTCAGGCTGACAAAGGGATTTGCTGATATATCAATGGATGAAAAATCAAACTGGAAGCTATTCCATGTTGCCGTTTTATGGGTAGCGATCATCAGGTCGGTCCCAGTATTTGTAAGTCTGTAATCAGCCTGTCCTCCCCAAGCGGAAAGGTCTCCGTCATTGAAATCTTCGACCAGGCCGGTTTGTCCAATGGAGTTAATGGTGATCAGGGCCATGGCCATGACCAGCAGGTAAAATTTTTGCATATCGGAAGTGTTAGTTATTGGTTAGGGTAAATGTATGTATTCCTGAAGGATTATACAATATAATCAGTTTGTTTAATGACGAGGGCTGACTTTGAAGTAAGTTATTTTGTGAGTAAATATGAACTATACTAAAACAGAAATTTAGCAAAAAAAGTGCTGTCTATAATTATGGCAAAGACTACAATGTTATGTAATGTTTTAAAAATATATCCTCCAGCAATTTTTGTTCAAATTTTTTTTGTTCAAAACAAAATTAAAATTACTTTTGCACTCCAAATCTTCGGGATTTGATTGTTGGTCCGTTCGTCTAGGGGTTAGGACGCCAGGTTTTCATCCTGGTAACACGAGTTCGATTCTCGTACGGACTACAGTAATGATAAAAAACCTCTTGTTTCTCAAGGGGTTTTATTTTTTACATACATCCGGCTGATGCATTCAGCTGAGTTTTACTTTTCCTGCTATACGCTTAATATTTATAATTCCTTGCAATCCTCCCGGCCCTAAAAGAAACCCGAAGCAAAAGGAATTTATTAACAGTCCTTCATTTTCGATTGATATTTGTATTTTGCAGGCCGGTTAGAATTATTCATTTGTGTAATAATATTCAGTGGTCCTGATCAAGTACTTTCATAAATACATTCTGGTAAGATACCAGAATGTATATTTGTTAAATTACAAAAAAACGTGACTGAGAAAAAATTACTTAAGGACAGAAGATTATATGTAATTTTCAGTGTAACCCTGATTGGTGTAATGGGAGTGGCAAGTTTAACGCCTGCCCTGCCAAAAATTTCTCTTGCCCTTGATCTGAGCAAAGCAGAGGTTGCCCTGCTGATAAGTGCCTTTACATTCCCCGGTATATTTTTAACTCCGGTTGCAGGTATCATAGCCGATCGATGGGGCAGGAAAACCGTCCTGATACCAGCCCTGTTTATTTTTGCACTTGCCGGATTTTCAATTTTCCTGGTTCACAACTTCCACCTAATACTGATACTTCGAATAATCCAGGGTGTGGGTGCCGCACCCCTGGGGTCAATAAATACCACATTGGTCGGTGATTTTTTCAAGGGAAAACAGCGACCAGCTGCAATGGGATACAATGCAAGTGTCCTCAGCTTATCCACTGCATCCTATCCCCTTATTGGAGGGGCACTGGCAGGAATTGCCTGGTATTATCCATTTCTAATGCCCTTGTTGGCAATACCTGTCGGATTGTTCGTAATCTTTGGTATAAAAGAACCGGAAATCGAAAAAGTTGCCAATTTCAAACAATACCTGAAAGCAATTTCCGTCAGCATTATGAAAAAAGATGTGATGGGAATATTTATCCTGGGTATTCTGACCTTCATCATTTTATATGGAGCCTTTCTGACATACATCCCGTTTTTGGTAAATCAGAAATTTCATCTTTCTGCTCCCCAAATAGGAATGCTGTTATCGTTGAGTTCTTTAACTACAGCAATTCTTGCAACACAGGTAGGTAAGCTGACCAACAAATTCGGAGGATTGTTTTTATTAAAATCTGCTTTTCTCTTGTACCTGTTAGTATCATTGCTTATCCCAAACATTAATAATTTATATCTTTTCCTCCTCCCTGTCTTAATATTTGGATCGGCCCAGGCGCTTAATATTCCAAGCCTGCAGACAACACTTGCCAATCTTGCCCCCGATAATCAGAGGGGTGCATTTATGTCCCTGAATGGCATGGTACTCAGGATAGGTCAAACCCTGGGCCCCCTGATCATAGGTATCGGGTATGCATTCGGAGAAATGAAGGGCGTCTATTATTTATCGGCCTTCGTGGCTTTGACAGTACTTGTGGTATTATTTACAATGATCAATGGGAACAAGCTAAAAAGTTCAGAAAATTGAAATTGAATGAAACTGTGAAATACCTGGAAGTACCAGGCCAAGTCTATAATAATTAATTGTCGTTTCAGTTTACCTGAAATGTCCGAAAAAAAAGGAATCCCAATCTTAAAAAAGGGGAAATAATCTTATTTAGGAAATTGAAAATATGTATAAATT
>CAYSAH010000263.1:0-5904 GCA_964428945.1 uncultured Bacteroidaceae bacterium
TGCTTTCACTTCACGGCTGAAGTAAATTTGTTTTTGAAACCAATCAAAATCCATTGAGCCATGAAAAAATTCATTATTATCATCCTCACCCTTCACGCTTCACTGTTCACCCTTCACCCGGCAGATGCACAAATCATCCACGTGCCTGCCGATTACCCGACCATCCAGGAAGGGATCGCTGCGGCAAATCCCGGCGATACTGTTCTTGTGGCCGACAGCCTTTATTACGAGAACATCGATTTCCTCGGCAAGAAGCCGCTGATGGTGGCAAGTCACTACCTCATTGATGGCGATACCAACCACATCAACAACACTATTATTAACGGAAGCCAGCCGGATGACCCGAACTTTGGATCGGTGGTCCTGTTTGTCACAGGGGAAGATACCACATCTGTTTTGTACGGATTCACCATTACAGGAGGCAGCGGGCTCTTTATTCCGGAAGTGCCGTTCAGGGGTGGTGGCGGAGCTTTCATAGCATCCGGCGCTAAATTAATGAATAACCATTTTGTTTACAATGAAGTAATTGATTTTGCGCGCACTAATGGTGGAGCTATTTGGGGAGGAAGTCCGTATTTTCCAGATGCTATTGTGGTGTTGCGCAACAACAGGATCAGCCATAATAAAGCCATCAGTTATGGGGATGAAGGAGATGGCGGTGGTTTTGATATCTTTTGCAGCGTAATATTAGAAAACAACGAGATTTCCCATAATGAAGCGAATGGACCCTATAGAGGAGACGGAGGAGGAGGAAGGATCATTGCGGCTTATACTCCCCCAACTCAGGTAACTGTTAAAAACAACCAGATTATCTATAACAAAGCCATTTCACTAAGTGCCGAAACTGACCTGGTGCTCGGCGGCGGATTGGATTTCTATGGCGATTGCAGGGGTGTTGTATCCGGCAATACTATTTCTTACAACCAGGCAGAAGTGCCGATTTCAGTAGGATGGTGCTATGGGACAGGGGTCCTGGTTGAACTGGATGGCGTTAAAGATCCCGATTTTTTATTCGAAAACAATATTATCAGCCAAAATACTTTTTCCGGTGAATTTTGCGTAGGCGGAGGAATCTGTGCTTATAGGAGCGGAGGCAAATTTCAGAATAATATCATACAAAATAATGAAGGAACCCACGGAGGTGGTATAGCCATTGCTTATAATGCAGACACCAACCAGGTCGTTCTGATCAACAACACACTGGCAGGAAACATCGCGACCTGGGGCGGAGGGATATACCTTGAATCCGGAAATTCGGTAGTAATCAACAGCATTATCTGGGGAAACGACGCCCAATGGTCTCCTTCCATCTATCCGTATCAGGAAAGTATGCTTGAAGTCGTATATTCCGACGTGGAAGGAGAAGACGCATGGCCGGGAGAAGGAAATATTCTCAAGGATCCTGAATTCCAGGATGAAACCTGCCGGATCCATGAAAACAGCTTATGTGAGGATAATGGCACCAATGCCATATTTATCGGGCAAACATTATATGAAATACCTGAATATGATTTTGAAGGCGATGTCCGGCCCTATCATATGGGGATTGATATCGGCGCGGATGAGTGCGATATTATTGCTGCAGTGCCTGTTCAGTCAGCAGTCGGCGGTCAGCAGTCGGCGGTCATGTGTTATCCAAATCCAACAACCGGCCCAACCGAATTTCAAATTTCCAATTTCAATTTTCAGCAGGTGAGTTTGAAGATTTACAACGCCCAGGGACAAGAGGTTGCGACGGTGCTGGATGGCAGGTTGTCAGGGGATCAGGTGCTCAGGTGGGATGCGGGCGCGCTGCCGGCAGGCATCTATTACTACCGACTATCGACCAACGACCAACGACTAACGACTGACGACCGACGACTAACGACTGGAAAAATAGTGAAGCACTAGTCCTAAGTGTTGAGGGTTAAGGGTTAAGTGCGGGAAATTTCTTTGTTGCTTTCGTCATCTTTCTTCCCTATCTTTACCCCTGTAAACCAACCTCTCCCGCCTTGAAAACTGCAAGACGTTTCAAAATGTCTCATCTCTCTTCCTCAATTATTTTGATTAAAAGATAAATTACATGGTTATTACCGCAAATAAATGCGTTTATTTTCGTTTATATACGAAATACACATACTTTTGTATGAAATAAACCTCATATGATCAAAAGGAAATTGGAGTCTGTTATTATGGACCGGCTTTTTAAAGGTAAAGCCATAATTGTACTTGGCCCGAGGCAAACCGGAAAGACTACGTTGCTGAAAGAGATTATTGCTCAGCAAAATCAAGAAGTTTTATGGTTGGATGCCGATGAACCGTTTGTAAGGACACAGCTTACCGGGGCCAACATTGCAGACCTTAAAGTGATGATCGGAGGAAATAAAATCCTGGTCATTGATGAAGCCCAGCAAATCAAAAACATAGGGACGACCTTGAAACTTATCACTGACCACCTCCCTGAAATTCAACTTCTTGTGAGTGGTTCTTCTTCGCTTGAGCTTGCTGAAGAAGTCAGTGAGCCGCTTACCGGGCGAAAATTTGAATTTTTCCTCTACCCGGTTTCTTATGAAGAACTGGTTGATCATCACGGCTGGCTCGAAGAAAAAAGGTTTTTAGAACATCGAATGATTTATGGCTCTTATCCTGAAGTTGTTTTAAACGTCGATGCAATGAAAGAAACCCTGGGTCTGCTTGCCGGAAGTTATTTGTACAAAGACATTTTCAAATACAGGGACCTGCGCCGCCCTGAATTGCTTGAAACCCTTCTTCAATCGCTGGCTTTGCAGCTCGGTTCACAGGTTTCTTACCATGAACTGGGGAAAACCATTGGTTCTGATTCGGAAACTGTTCAGCGATATATAGAACTTCTTGAAAAGTCCTTTGTAATTTTTCGCTTAAGATCATTCAGCCGGAATCTGAGAAATGAGCTAAAAAAATCAAGAAAGATTTATTTTTATGACAACGGGATAAGAAATGCACTCATTAACAATTTCAGTCCAATAAATCTACGCACAGACAAAGGCGCTTTATTCGAAAATTACATGGTCAGTGAGCGGATGAAGTTTCTGCATTATAATGGCCAGTATGTTAACCGGTATTTCTGGCGTACCCAGAATCAGCAGGAGATCGATTACCTGGAAGAACAGGATGGCGTAATCCATACGTTTGAGTTCAAATGGAGAACTGATGCAAAAGCCAAACTACCATTGACCTTTTCGAATGCATATCCAGACCATACATTTCAATTAGTAACTTCGGAGAACTTTGATTTTTTCCTGAAAAGCCTTTAGTTTTTTTACTGCGCCTTTTCCGGGAATTGTTCTATGTTGTATGTACTATGTTCTAATTATTAAGGATTTACAAACTTTTAACTCACTTAGTATATAATAATTACCACATACAACATAGTACATTTAGAAAAGAAACTCCATGTAATTATCCCTTGTAACAGTAACCATTGCTGCACCGGGGTATGTTTCAAGGAACTCCCTGGCAATCTTATTCTTTCCTGTTGACTTGTATTTGAATTCATAAGCAGTTATCATTCCTCCTTCTTCCTCAATATAATCAACTTCTTTCTGGTCATAAGTGCGCCAGAACCAGCTATTTACAAATCTTCGGTGGTTCATGTTGTATTTCATACGTTCGACAATACAGAAATTCTCCCATAATCCGCCGTTATCATTTCTTAAATTCAAAGGATTAAAATTCCGGATCAGGGCATTTCTGATCCCAAGGTCATAGAAATAGATCTTCTGCCCTTTGGCAATTTCCTTCCTGAGATTCCTGCTGAATGATCGCAGCCTGAAAATGACAAAGGCCTTTTCAAGAAGCTCTATATAGCGCTGTATTGTCGGAACTGTCTCACCCAGTTTTCGGGATAATTCGTTCAGTGAAACCTCGCTGCCTATCTGCAACGCCAGGGCATTCAACAGGTTTAACAGAAGGTTCGGACGCTTTATTGATTCAAACTGAAGGATATCCTTATAAAGATAGGTGCTCGATATCTGGCTAAGCTCTTCAATCGCTTCATGCTCAGGTTTACCGTATACTTCCGGGTATAATCCGAACCTTAATATCAAATCCATATCGGAATTAACCGAAATCAAATCTTTAACAGACAATAATTCCGGAAGAGATAAGGGATAAAGAATATATTCCCTTGAGCGGCCGGTAAGCGGCTCCGATATCCTGTTACCAAGTTCAAAACTTGAAGAACCGATAGCAATGATCTGTATTTCCGGAAAAGTATCTGACAATATTTTCAGGATAAGGCCAATATCATTAATGTGCTGTGCTTCATCAAGGACGATCAGACGGTAATTTCCAAGAAAACTCTTCAGAACATGACTATTGGTTGTTTCGAGCGCCATCTTGTTTTCCAGCAACTCGCAATTTAAATAACGGCTGCCTGCCTGATTTTCCAGTAACTGCTTTGAGAGTGTCGTCTTGCCCACCCGCCTCGGCCCATAGATAATAATAACCTTTCCTTTGAAAAGTTGATTCTCGATTACAGGTTGAATTTCTCGCCGTATCATACATGAATGAATTTAACTTTACATATTTAGTATAATTTATAAAGTATACGTTATGATTTACGATTAATTATTATACCGAATATTGTATTGTGTTGTCTTTAAACAAGACTGAAGCGACAAATCACAATTCCTTTGCAATAGGAATGAATCATCAGCAGTCGAGAACCGAAGCGATCAACAAAGTGTTTCCGGAGTGATCAGTTGGACAATTGGACAGTTGGACAGTTGGACAGTTGGACAGTTGGACAGTTGGACAGTTGGACAGTCCCGACTGAGTCGGGATCTCCGCTTTGCTGCGATTGGACAAAAAATCCTTGAAAATCCGAAGTATCTGCGTCATCCGTGTGCCATTAAAACACGCTGATGACACGGACAGGTCATATCATCAATAACCATTTAAAAACAGGCTTAATCATAATGTGTTTTCCGGAAATTTCTATGTTTTCTTCCCTATTTTCGGTCAGGAGCAGGCCTTCATCAAGATTATAGGTCATCATTGCCTCGATAAGTCCTTTCAACTCTCTATCACGCGTTTCTATATCTCCAAATGCATAGCAAACCTGAATTGCACCGGTGATATTAATTCCATCACGAATTAAAAAATCACATTCTTTTTTCCCTTTGAAATAAAATACGTCCCTGCCCCTTCTCTTCAATTCAACAAAAACCATGTTTTCAAGAAATCTTCCTTTATCTTCAGAAAAAATAAACCCAAGTTTCCTTATCAAAGCATTGTCGATAAAGTAAATCTTACGGGCATTCTGCAGCTGTTTCCGGGCTGAAAAATCAAATTTATTTATAGCAAATAACAGGTAGGTGTCCTGCAGAAAATCAAGGTAATTCTTGATAGTAGTGGCATTTTTCAAGCCAACATTCCCGGCAAGACGATTATTTGAAAATGGTCGGGCTGTATTGCTTGCGAGTAAATAAACCAGCTCTTTAAGTTCTCTTTCACCAGTCAGATTATGCCTGGCCATCACATCCCTGTAAAGGATGCTCTCATAAAGTGATTTAAGGTAATTATCATCCTTATACTTTAAATAATATGGAAACCCTCCAGATATAAAATACTCATTGTAAAGTCGTTGAAGTTCAGCTTTTCCTTCAGTCGAAAATACTTTTATCTCATCAAAATCGAAATTATTATAGAGAAGAAATTCTTTGAATGAGAAGGGAAATAATTCATGCCTGAGAAATCGTCCGGTCAGGTGCGTACCCAATTCCTTGCTGAGCATAGTCGCATTTGAACCGGTGATGAACACCTTGTTGCCACTTTCATGAAGCCTTCTGACAAACCGCTCCCATCCCTGAACATTCTGAATTTCATCAAACCAGAAAGTAGTCTGCTCTCCGAAAAGCTCGATGAAAGTCTCATGGAGTAACT
>CAYSAH010000264.1:0-3208 GCA_964428945.1 uncultured Bacteroidaceae bacterium
TTATTTATGCGCTTAATATAGCGGTGTAAACCAAGAAAGATAACAAGGCATGCAATTGCAGCAGAGAAGAGGAAACCTGTAAGCAGTGACTTCATCCGGATATCAATATAGAGCATGCTTGTTCTGACAATGTCCGACCAGATACTGTTCAGTGCACCAAAAATCAGATAACTGTAAGCCAACGCCAGGGCAAGGCCAAATAAGCCTCCCGTGAGGGCTACAATTGAAATCTCTGAAAATAATAGTTTTCTTATCCTTCCCGGCTGGATCCCTAAAGCTGAAAGGGTCCTGATCTGCTCCTTGCGATCTTCGGTGTTCAGCCTGAACAAGAGGATCGAGAGAACAATGGCACCGGCAAGAAGGAAGAAGGATAAACCTCCAAATAATTCGCTGAAATCCACCCCGTTCTCTGCGGCAAATTTTCCCTGTTGATATACCGCCTGGTAATCAAATCCAAGTGCTTCGGGATCGAGCTTTGGGATCAATTCATTTTCAAGTCCATCTAAAGTTTCTTCATCTGCGGGAAACCTGAAAGATGTATAGGTGCCAAACCTGTTCTTCCAGAGTTGTTCGGCAGCAGAGGTCGAAATAAACGCTTTTGGTGTACCTCTGTACTGCTTCCAGTAATCCTCATCCTTGTCACGAATACTTTCGAGGTCTATTGGTACGCCAGTCTCCCAGTCCCTGCAGTTGCCGGCATCCGCCATACCGGGAATATCGGGCATTAATTCAGGGTCTGCATAAACACCTTCGAGCGGAACAATTTCTTTAACAATGAAGCTGGCTTCTTCCTGGCTGAGTTCACGCAAGGGTCCGACAATAAAGTATCGAATCACCAGGCTGTCCCCTTCCCGGACCTTCAGGTCATCAGCCAGCCATTTGTTTATTATTATTTCTTTATCTGTTAGTCCTTCTGTTGTAAGCGTTGAAATAAACGAATAGGGAGATGTGCGGTTACGCGAACTTATTGCATTGACAAAATACGTAAGGACAGCCTTTCCTCCTGCTCCGGCATGTATCAAAACTGAAGAAATGGTATCATCAATAAAAACACGGTCACTTTTAAGCTCAGCAATACCGAGTTTTTCATCATAACGCAATGAAAGGCCCGCATCGGCAAGTGACCAGTTCTCTCTTACACTTGCCTTAAGCTCATTTTCTGAAATCTCGTTCCCATGGATCAGCAGGAGGTTTGAGCGCTTGCCGATGCCCATAAGATCATGTAAGCTGCCGGAAGCAATAAATACATTGAAAGGGGCGGTTTGCGAAGTATTCAGATTAAATGTTCCAAGCTGTGCTTCCGTTGCAACAGCCATTATGCTGACACGCAGGGAAACAGTGTTCTCCGCATCCGATACAAAGGGCGCATTCAAAGGAACAAGGCTCGCTTTTGTCATCCTGAGCAGGAATTCATCTCCCGGACCCAGGTTCAGGCGTTCAGCCAGGTTCTGGCTTATGACAACCTGATCGTCCGACAGTAAGGAATAAAGATCCTTTGTTCCTGCCATTTCATCAAAGGACGCATCGACCCCGATCACCCTTAGCTGTCCGACTCTGAGCTGTCCTCCACCGGCAACAGCAATCCCGTCTGCCATCAGCACACCCGAAACAGGTACATCAAGTGCACTGCGAACCTTCCCTGTCAGTTCTTCAGTAAAATACCTGTCACCTGACCTCATGACCAGGCTTACCTTGCCGAGCCGGTGCTCAACGATCCTGTTCAGGCTGTACTTCACTGAATCGCCAATGATTAGGGCCCCGGTAAGCACCGCAGTGCTAATGGCAAACCCTAAGGCAAGCAGTATATTCCTTTTTCGGAAATATACAAGACTCTTTATGATCAGGATCAGGGGATTCATTGCCTTTGGAGCTTTCCTTCCTTAAGTTCGTAAATACCTGACATTGCAGCGGCAAGCGACCTGGAATGCGTCACCAGGATCATTGTAACGCCATCTTCATGGTTCAGTTTAAGGAGAAGTTCCGCTATCGAACCAACATTTTTACTGTCGAGTGCACCGGTAGGCTCATCAGCAAGGATAAGTGAGGGCCGGTTGATCATGGCCCTTACCACCGCAACTCGCTGGCATTCTCCGCCCGAGAGCTGCGCCGGCCGCTTATGGCGATGCGCCCAGAGTCCGACCCTGTTCAGCAAATGCCCCGCCAGCTCCCTGCTTTCCTTGCCATCCCCTTTAAAGGCCAGGGTTGGTATCAATACATTTTCCATAACATTGCACTGCGGAAGCAGGTGGTGCGACTGGAACACCAATCCGATCTCCCTGTTCCTGAAATGGTCCAGCTCATCTCCTTTCAACCCTGAAAGTGCCTGTCCATTGAAAATTACAGAGCCCGAATCAGGATAATCGAGCGTTCCGATGATATTCAACAAAGTACTCTTGCCCGATCCTGAAGGACCAAGAATGGCAATTGTCTCTCCATTTTCAACTTCCAGGCTAAGATCTTCGAGCACCACCTGGCGATTCGACTCACCGGCCTGTCCGTATGACTTTGAGATTTTATCAAGTTGAAGCAGCATAAGCGGATAATTTGTGCTAAGATATAGAATTCAAATATATTTCTTCAGAGGAGCTTTTTTCAGGCATCAGGAAAGCAGTAATAAACAACAGCCCAAATATTCCTCAGTTCGGCGAGATCATGAATTCCGGTGATGAAGGCGGAGATTTTATTTTTAGAAGGAGCTTATAAAATAAATTAATTCCATAACAGTGATGGTTTGTAAGAAATAAGAGTAACAGATTTTTATTTACTTTAAAATGGATTTGTTAAACCCTGAGAATTTTATGAGAATCTTTGTCACTATAATTATATTCCTGCTTTCATTCAATTTACAGGCGCAAAAATCCTGCATCCGGATCATATCAAGTCCTGGTACATCGGTATACCTTGATACCACTTTGATCGGTGAGACCTCGCCCGGAAAGGGTGAAATTAAAATAGCGGATCTTGTGCCCGGAAAATATTGGGTGACCCTTAAAAACGGCAAGGCAACCCTGACCGAGGCTATAGAGATCACAGATAAGAATCCAAGGATATTGTATGCTGATCCGGCAACAGGAAAAACAGAGGACCGGAGCCCGGTGAACAGGAACTCAAAATATGCTTTGTTAGAATATGAAAACCCGCATGTGGAATATGGTGAATTTACGGATCCCAGGAACAAAAAACCTACAAAACCATTGTGATCGCAGGT
>CAYSAH010000264.1:3308-5900 GCA_964428945.1 uncultured Bacteroidaceae bacterium
CAAATAACAGGTCCATAAAATCAAGCTCCGGCTGGCTGGCAGCAGGTACTTCGTCAGATACCCTCGGGTTCGCTGCCCTTCCGGGTGGCTTCAGGGATGATAAAGGGTATTTTTTCAACGAAGGATATTTTGCCTATTTCTGGACCGCTACTGAAAACAGCGATAAGGAAGCCTGGTACAGGGTAGTAATCCATAATATTGCCAAAGTTGGCCGCTTCAGCTACAGCAAGGAATATGCTTTTAGTGTGCGCTGTGTGAAGGACTGACAGCAATACCCCGGAATTTGCATTTCAATTGCATTTCATCGTAACTTGTACTTCAAGTTTCCCAAAATAATACAATATGCATCCCTCAATAAGTGTTGACCATCAACGGTGTTCCCTTTGCCGCAAGTGCATTGATCTTATTCCTCCCGTAGTTAACCGATCAAAAAGCTTGCGGTCAATGTTCAAAATTCCAGGATCCAACGAGGTAATCGGTGCCATAATTCTCGGGTATCCAAAACACCGTTACAAAAGAGGCATAAAAAGGGAACTGAAAGCGGTAACCTGGTTATGAAAAAAGGAATGAATGATTAGCTTTATATTTCATAGCGCAAGGCTCAGACATTAGAGAACAGTTTCAGGAGCCAAAACAGGCGAAGCAAATGATAGATTTCAGCAAAATAATAGAAACGAAAAATATAAAATTAAGGCCGCTAAGTATGGCCGACACAGAAGATTTCAGCAAATTATGCGGCGAAAGATCAATGTGGACCTGGTTCACCTGCGATCTTTCAGTTAGAGAGGAACTTGAACACTGGCTTGGAGAAGCACTCAGTGAAATGGCTGAAAAGAAAAGGCTGGCACTTACGATCATAGATAAAAAAAGCAAGGCTATTGCCGGATCAACAAGTATCGGAAATATTTCAGTCCGCGATAAACGGGCTGAAATCGGATGGACCTGGATTGCAAGGGACTTCCAGGGAAAAGGCCTGAACCAGGCAGTAAAACATGCCTTGCTGAAATATTGTTTTGAAGAAAATGATTTTGAACGAATAGAATTCAAAACAGATGTCCTGAATATTCATGCAAGGAGAGCTTTGTCAGCCATGGGTATGGTTGAAGAAGGGGTTTTGAGAAGCCATACGCTGATGACAAAGGATCGCAGACGGGATACTATTTATTACAGCGTTCTGCGTGGAGAATGGAAGGATATCAAACAGAGAAATAATTGGTTTTAGAAATAATTTGTTTTAGAAATAATTTGTTCAACTGAATTGTGATACTATGAAAAAAGTATGCCTGGTCACAGGAGCCAGCAGCGGGATCGGATTTGCGATCGCAAAAGCATTGATCGCCGACAATTATACCGTCATTGCCACTGCCCGAAGATTTGAAAGACTCAAAGACCTTGGAACTGAAACCCCGGATCTTTACTCCGGAGACCTGAATTCAGAGGAATTCCAGGATGCAATGATAGATGATATATTCACACGGTATGGCCAGTGCGATTTTCTGTTCAATTGTGCAGGTATAATCGAGTCCGGCAGCATTGAAGAAATTGACATCAACAGGCTGAGCGCAATGATCAGGCTGAATGTTGAATCTACCTTCCGCTTAACCTATCTTATGCTGAAGCACTTTAAAAAGCAGGGATCCGGCCATATCATAAACATTTCAAGTGTTCTTGGCACCAAGGTCAGACCCACTGCCGGAGCCTATGCCGCAACGAAATTTGCCATGGAGGCACTGTCGGAAGCCTTACGAATGGAACTCACCGGAACAAACATAAAAGTGAGCTGTATTGAACCGGGACTTGTGATGACAGAGCTGCACAATCATTGGAAGGTACATCCCAGGGACAGCATGAACATAACTGAGCCACTTACTGTGGATGATATTGTTGAAGCAGCCCGGTATATCATGAATCAGCCCGGGCGCGTAAGGATCCCTAAATTACTGATAATGCCCAATGACCACAATATATAAATTCTCGGACCTGTGAAAATTACGGATAAAATTCACCAGCTTCAGATCGATTTTATGATCACTCCCGGACCAGGAAAGCTTCTTCCCAGGTTTGTTAATGTATTGGTCATCTTTGGTGAGTACATCACAATGGTAGATACCGGTGTAAAAGGCAGCGAGGACCTTATTTTTAATTTTATCAGGGAGAACAGAAGGGATCCATCAGAGATCAGGTCCATCATCCTTTCGCACGCTCACCCGGACCACATTGGGAGTGCAGCGAGGATCAAGGAGCTGACAAATTGCAGGATTTCTGCACACCGATCGGAACAGGCCTGGATCGAAGATATTGAATTGCAAAATCAGGAGCGGCCGGTACCGGGATTCTTTACACTTGTTGACAGGGCCGTTAAAATTGATGAATTCCTGGTTGACGGGCAGTTGATATGGTTGGATAAGGACCTCAGTGCAAAAATCATTCATTCCCCGGGCCACTCCAAAGGCTCCATTAACCTTCTTTTCAGGGAGGAAAAGATACTGTTCACTGCTGATTCGGTCCCGGTCAAAAATGATATTCCCAATTATGACAATTTCCAGGACCTGCTGAAATCTCTTGAAGCAATCAAGCAGGATAACAATTACA
>CAYSAH010000265.1:0-5859 GCA_964428945.1 uncultured Bacteroidaceae bacterium
TCAAGGTCCTGGTCAACACCACCCGGGGTCAGGGCCATGATCCAGTCGGCCTGCATATCATAAAGCTCGGGGACCAGGTATCCGATTTTCACTATCACAATATCTGTTCCCCCTGGGTCCAAACCCAGCCTGGTGAAATCACTTTCATAATGATAGGGTTTTCGTTTTTTCGTTACGATCACCTGCACGCTTCCCACCTGCACAACTACCTCGGTTTCTGCATTGATATCTCCATGTTCGATTGCTTTTACAGTTCCTTTCAACCTTACCGGGGGTGCGTAACGGGCATCGACTTCGGCGCCGGCAAATCCGTCAACTTTTCCTCCAATACCAACTTTAATGGCCCTCTCAACAAAATCAGGTCCCGGGATGGAAGCATAAATAAGCGAAGGTCCATACTGCGATATGAATTCAGGTCGCGAAAGAATTTCTGTCAGGGTCCAGCTTACATCCCCCGCTCCTCCTGCTGTAGGATTATCTCCCATGTCACTTATAAAAAAAGGCTTTTTATCACTGGCTATGGCCATGTCAAGACACTCGCTGAGTGAGGCAACAGGAGCAACAAACTCAAAATATGACCTTGCATCCCAAAACGCTTTGGCCAGTTTTTCAGCTGTATTGCATACCCCTTCTTTGTCATCGCCGCTTACCATTACCACAGCATGGTTCCTGGGTTCGTCGGCCCAGGCATAGCCAACCCAGATGCCCGCATCAAGAATTCCTTCTTGTTTTGTTGCCGGTTCAACCATGGCGTACAAGCTTTTTCCCGGTTCGATCCTTGTACTGGTTTTCTCACCAGGCAGTAAAATCGGAACCGGGATCCAGGCTTTGTATGCAGGTTTCCCCTTTCCGCTTTCGATCCGTAACAATAGATTTTCCACAGCCCGCTTCTTCGATTCCATGGCATCCTCATGTGGCGCCAGGCGATAACAGGTGATCAGGTCGGTGTTTTGGGCAAGCCGCCAGGAAACGTTGCCATGAAGGTCCATACAAGTGGAAATAACAGTTTCCATCCCAACAACTTCCCGGATTCTTAGGATGAAATCGCCTTCGGGATCATCGAGACCATCTACACTCATAGCTCCGTGAATATCCAGGAAAAGCCCGTCATAGGGTATATTTTCTTTGAGCAGGTCAAGGGTTTTCGTGACCAGCGATTCGTAAGCCTCCCTGGTGACGATCCCCCCAGGAAGGGCATGGCCCTTTAATGCAGGGAACCATAACGCACTTTTTCTTATCAGTGAATCTTGTGAAAAAAATGGGTAAAGGGAATAAACGTCTTCTCCTGTTTTAGCATGAAAGGCTTCTTCATTGGTCCGGGCCGGAGAAAAAGTGCTGGATTCAATGGCGATGCCAGCAATTGCTATCCTGGGAAGATGCTCATGGCTTTCAGCAGCATCTTTTGGCTTGCACCCCGGAAGGATCAGCAGCAGAAGGAAAGCATACAGGGTCTTTTTCATAGGATGGTTTTGTAAAATAATTATTTACACCAGATCGCTTTTGTAAACTTAAGCGGCTTTTATGTTATAGGGAATTATTTCTCCTCATTAATTGATGACAATGCAAAGGCATAGGCCCCAAGCGCAATTGCTTCACTCGCACCTATCCTGCTTGTTGCAACTGCCAGTCGCGGGACCGGATCGTAGCTTACCGTTTTTCCCGTTCCCGGAACTGGTATTTCTTTCGAATAATCCTTATAGAAAGCTTTGCTGTCCTCTTCATTATCGAGGTTGAAGATTCTCTGGACGAGCCTTGGCAGCTTCGCGGTGTTCGATGGAAAATAGCTGGACGAAAGTTCTTCCATCACCGCTGGCATATACAGGTCCTTTGCTCCGGTAATCCCCCCGCCAATGACCACGATTCCATCGACAAAGGTCAGAAGATTGGCAATTGTATCACCCAGTGCCCTCCCGGTTTCATGGTAGGCTCTGAGTGCAGCCTCCCTGTTACCACTGCGGCTTCCATATGCGATCTCGAAAATATCTTTTGGCATCAGCCCATTCGGGTAGGAGATCCCGGCTTCCCGGGCATAGACCCGTTGGACCGAGCGGGTACTTACCACATCTTCTGCATTTACTGTTGTGCCGTAGCGGTTACTGAAAAGCCAGACTTCCGAGGCAGTGGAGTTGTCGCCGATAAATAATTCTCCCTTGCGCACCAGTCCGCCTCCAAATCCTGTTCCCAAAGTAAGGCCAACCAGGTTATGATAGCGTTTTGGGCTTCCCGCCTGTTCAAGTTTGCCATTGATCTCAGGCAGAATACCTCCAAGGGCTTCCCCGTATGCATAAAGGTCTCCATCGTTATTGATATATACCGGTAATCTGAACTCTTCTTCGAGGATCGGCTTCAGGGGCACCCCTCCACGGAAGGCAGGGAGGTTGTTCAGGTCACCGATAATACCGTTTGGATAATCAGCAGGCCCGGGGAAGGCAAAACTGATCGCAACAGGTTTCCCGGTTAGCTGCCCCAGCACCTCGTGAAACCCCTGTTTTATTGTTGCAATGCATAGTTCCAGGTCATGGGCATTCGCACTTTTCCTGATTTCAGAAGTAATGGCCCGACCTTCCCGAATGGCACTGAAAACGAAATTTGTTCCCCCCGCATCAAGGGTCAGGACAATACGCTTATCGGCATATATGTTCATGGATCAGGCTTTTGCAGGTTTGAATGCGATGAGGAAAATATAGAGCATGCATATGATTGGAACAAGGAATCCTGCCATCAGTCCAAACAAATCTGCCACCCCCCCAAAAAGGATAGGGACAAAGGCTCCGCCAATAATCGCGGTAACCATCAGTCCGGAGATCTCATTGCTGCGCGCTGGCATCGCATCCACCGTTATTGAAAAGATAAGTGGAAAAATATTTGCAAATCCCAATCCGATAACAAAGATTAGGACGAAGGCCACTGGTTCTGAGCTTGTGAGAAGAAGGCCTGTTATGCCAATGATTGAAACAATTGTCGTGGTTACAAGGAATTTCTTTGGGGAAAGCCAGTTCAGGATTACACCGCCAAGGAATCTTCCGCTCATCAGGGAAATAAAGAAAAACAGGGTGCCGAACAAACCTTTTTCCTTGATATCAATATCGAATCTTGCTTCCAGGTAGTTGGGCAGTTTTGCACTCATGCTTACCTCGGAACCAACGTATAGAAATATTCCGATCACCATCATCAAAACAAATGGATTATTTAACAGGCGCAGGCAGGATTTAAAGCTTGCAGGATTTTCCTTATCAGCTGTCTTTTCTTCAATTTTTGTTATGAAGAGGAATACAATTACCACAAGCATTACGATCCCGTAAATAGGAAAGAGGACTTTCCAGTCCATCCCCCAGTAACGCGCTGCGAGGATCGGAATAAGCGAACCGGAAAGCGAACCGATGGCCTTTACAAACTGGCCGAAAGATAAGTTCCGCGAGTATTTCCCTTCAGGGGAAACGTCGCGCATGATCGGGTTTCCTGCAACCTGCAGCAAAGTAGCACCGATTCCCATAAACAATAAGCCTCCAAGAATCAGGGGAAAAGATTGGTAGGAGCCCAGTATGGGCAGGATCATGCCGATCAGCGCAGCAAAAAGCCCGAGCAGGAGCACATGCTTTCTCCCCTTCCTGTCCTGGTAAAGTCCCATGGGTACAGATAAAAGTCCGAACATTATAAATGCCATAAAGGTTACGAGTCCGGCCTGGAAATTACTGAGGGCAAAATCGTTTTGCAACTGGCTTGTTAAAGGGCCTGATACGTCGCCGAAGCCCATAACAAGGAAAGCCAGGAAGATGGGAGTGGATCTGAGAAAGTTGTTTTTCATAATATTTCGTAGTTTATAGTTCAAATATATAGTATATATATTAATAGAATATGTGGTAAAGTATTAATGAGAGGCAGTTTTAGGTGAAGCTTCCTATAAAATCAGTGAATTGCATCTAAAAATAATTACCTTTGTAACAGTTATTTGATTCAAGAATTTGAGCAATTATCAACTAATTTCTTCTATCGTTATTAGTTCCTCAATGCCCTCTTTTTTAAATCCGATACATCATCAGCATGAGTTGTTCATGGGATGAGCGGACCTGATTCCTTTTAATAATTCAAATATAATTATTCAAGAATTCAGGTTTTATTTAATTTTTTTAACAAATAGTAACTAGTAAGATGGAAAAAGGTAAATTAAAGTGGTATGATGATGTAAAAGGCTTCGGCTTCATCGAAACCCAAAAAGGAAAAGACATTTTTGTTCACAGAACTGGATTATCCGACTCACATTCTGATCTTGAACCGGATCAGGCAGTTGAATTTGATGTTAAAGAGGGCGAAAAAGGCTTATTTGCAGTAAATGTAAGGGCAATCTGATCTGAAGGTCAGATGCAATAATTTATAACCGGGTGTTAATTAAAAATTAGTAAATGGGTAGATCACGGGAATCATTCAATAAAGGCGACATAAGGAAAAAGAAAGAGAAAAAGAGAAAGGACAAAATGGCCAAAAAACTGGCCCGTAAGGATAATGAATCATCAGGTAGCCTTGATGACATGATCGCTTACGTGGATGAGTTCGGCCAGATCACCTCGACTCCCCAGGACCCGACTAAAAAAGCAAAGACCAAATTAGAAGATATAGAGGTCAGTATTCCAAAAAGTGATGGTACTTCCCGGATCAAAACCCGGATAGGTACCATTACTAATTTCTATGATTCAAAAGGTTTTGGATTTATAAGGGATGCAGATACCAAAGAAAGCATCTTTGTGCATATAAACAATTCCGAAGAGGATCTGGCAGAAGGTAACAAGGTGAGCTTTGAAACTGAAAAGGGACAAAAAGGGCTCACGGCTGTCAATGTTAAAGTAATCAGGTAAGAATAAACATTCTTTCCTGGAAATATTCAGGAGGGTGTTTCAAAATCATATTGACTTTTGAAACACCCTCTTTTTCATTGCATGGAATTGGGGATCCTTCAAAGCTTTAAGAGACAATCATCCTGGTAATAAACTGTCACTGCGTTTTAATAAGCTATAGATTCATCAGAGCGCATCTTTTCTTCTCCCATATCAATCTGGCCATAAGCTTACTGCATGGCAATTGCTCCTTCTTAAAAAACCAAATTCTGATGGAAGCCTGCAGGATTGCGGGCTTAAAAAAAACAAATAAGTATATTTGTCATCTATTCATTGAAATATTTAGGAATGACATTGTATCCTGGAAAAAGAAAATTTCTATGGTCTGTTATATTGCTCACTATATTCACTGGGATATCAGCGCAAATAAATTTTAATAACGGATCAGGCTATCGATATTTGAAGGGCACAGATGCTGCAGGTCTTCCATCCAACTGGCTTGATCCTTCATATGATGATTCAGGATGGCTGTCTGGAAATGCTCCCTTCCGCTACGGTGATGGGAGCGGCGGAACCCTGCTCTCAGATATGCAGGGCTCCTACAGCACGGTATTTCTGCGGTCTGTGTTCACGGTGGAGAATCCTGACCTGCTCGGACAGGTACGCCTGGAAGTGGATTGGGATGATGGTTTCAGGCTGTGGATCAATGGCCAGGAGGTGCTCAGCCAGCAGCCCCCGTCTTCAAACACCTTCGATGCGCTTGCCACAGGATCCCATGAATCCGGAACGCCTGAAACTTTTACATTTAATGCTTCCGGCCTGGGATTATTTGAAGGTGAGAATTCTATTGCGGTCCTGGCAGCCAATATTACCCTTGACGGGAGTACGGATTTCTATTTCGATATGAATATTGCAGCCCAGGCTGACCTGTCACAGCTTCCTGAGTTTTCAGATACCATTGGAATATCATTCAGCCATGCTTCCGGATTTTATGATGAAAACTTCACCCTTGAACTAAGTTCTCCGATCG
>CAYSAH010000266.1:0-246 GCA_964428945.1 uncultured Bacteroidaceae bacterium
TTTATTTTAAAAGGATCTGGCCAGGAACAGACAAATATTCAAGCTGCCCACAAGGGTGCAAAAAACAATATTGCAATTCATGGCGGTACAGCTCTGTTATTGAGCGGTGCAGGCATTTCATATGAAAGAATGATTCTTTCCCGGGGAGGGAATGAACGAAGTACATACTGGATCAGGGCCGGGGCTAATTTTTTCGGTGGCTTGATAGACCAGGACCGACAGCAATTTTATGATCTTTCAGCGATG
>CAYSAH010000266.1:256-2032 GCA_964428945.1 uncultured Bacteroidaceae bacterium
GGATTCTGACATTCCTGCTTATTCTTCTGATTCCATCAAAATACAAGTAATTAAGCGTTTTGTGGAATCCCTGCCTTGAAAGTCCTGTATTATAAAGGTACTACAATTGTCTGGATCGAATTCCCGGGCGCCACAACCCTGGCACTATACTCTCCAAGCTGTAAAGAGAATTCTATAGCTTCTTCCGTTACATTAAGCATGGATACGACTACTTCATTATCCTGGTTGAGAGTAGCCCCAACATACAGGCTATCCTTATACACTCCTTCAACAGGTGTTGCCCTCAGGGCCACGTCACCGGGGCGGATGGTTGTACTGAAGTGTTTCAGTACATCATAAACCGGGGTATAATACACCTCCTTTGTTTCAGTATCGATCATAACAGGCGCACCGCAGAAATTCCCCACATGGTTTGGCCCTCCCTTGCTGTCGAGAACCACGTTCCAGTCGATAAATCCCGTCACCCAGTTGTTCAGGCTCACAATAATATTCCTGGCATACCTGTGTGTTGGGGTATACAAGGGATGAAGGTCGTTTCCCCAGGGAACCTGGTATCCCCAGTCGGAAGCATTCTTCTGCCACCACCATGCATCGTTTTTAAACCAACCTTCTTCCGTCCACCCTTCAGGATCATAAGCCCAGTCTCCTGCCGGTACACCCAGGTTATCGATGCAACCCTCCGTATGCAATATGGTGTGGTCCGGGTACTTGTTGTGCACTGCCTCAAGGATTTCCTCGAATACCTTGAAGGTGCTGGCATACCAGTGAACAGCGAAGCCCTCCAGGTATTTTGAGGCTTCTTCATTATCCATAAGGCCATCAGCCCATTCAGGCAATTCCATCCTGTTCTGGTCGAAGCCGAAGATCTTTACATGATCAAAGTCACTGTTTTTTATGGCTGGTCCAAGATGGCTGCCAACAAATTCAGCTTCCGTTTCGGGACTGAAATCCATGCTTTCCCAGCTGCCATTGTTTCCCTGTGGTTCGTTCACCGGTGTAATTCCCCAGATCCCGATACCTTCGTTTTGCATTGCTTCGAAATACTTTACAAAATAGCTGGCAAAAAGGTCGTAATTCTCCTTTTTCAGGCTTCCACCCCTTCCGTTCCCAAAATAGGCATTGTTATCTTTCATCCATGCCGGGGCGGTCCAGGGCGATGCCACGATTCGGAATTCATGGTCCTCCTGATTATTTTTAATGTCAGCTACTTCTTTTATAAGGGGCAGGAGATCGTATGTGGGGTCTGCAATGTTTGGATATTTTTCTTTGGGAAATCCTTCCCGGTCCCGGTCCAGTGAAAAGTGTTCAAGCTTTGTATCTCCTTCAACTTCTGCATAGGAATATTTTCCTTCCACTGAAAAATCGCAGGAACCAATGTGGGTCCTGGTAATCGCAAAATTTGCTCCCGATTCGCCAAATAATTCATTAAGAATTTCTTTTCTTTTTTCAGGTGTGACAGATGCAAGGACAAATGCGGATGCTTCGGTGAGGGAGGATCCTATGCCGTCAATGCTTTGCCTCTTATTTTCAAGGTCGATTGAGACCTTTAATCCTTCGGCCACGGACTTTTTAAAAACAATATTTTCTTTAAGCGTAAGTTTATCACCTGCTTCGGAAGTTACTAGAACCTTTGTTGATTTCATTTGCATGCAGGAGGAAAGGGTGAAAAATACTGCCAGAGACACTGCAGCAATACCCTGATTAATTTTTGGATACATCAGATTTTATTTTGTGTTTGTGGGGCAGCAGGGAGTGGGCTTTGTTGTTATTGGCAGT
>CAYSAH010000266.1:2042-5068 GCA_964428945.1 uncultured Bacteroidaceae bacterium
TGTGGGGTACAATTTAAATATAATCTTTCAATTATTGGGCCCGTTTGTTTATGCATCCTCAGGATGTTTGAGTTGATTCATGAGATTCGTTGAACCCCTTTCGTAAAAGTCAGTTTGCATGAACTTCTATGAGCGTTTTTTACAAGTATTAAATATTCAATTTTTTTTGATTTTATAATTAATTGTTAATTCTTTCAATGCTTGTCAGAGATAGATTAATAAGAATTATTTTTAATCATTCAAAATAAGAGTAATAATATTAATCAATAAGCTGTTTAAAAATGAAACTGTTACACATTATCGCCACTCCACGAATCAAAGACTCCAGAACCCTCAGGATATCAAAAGAATTCTTAAAAGTCCTGAAGGAAAAAAATCCCAAGTTGGAAATAGATGAGTTGGACCTTTTTAAAGCAGAGCTGCCTGAGGTATATGTTGATGCTGTTGATGCGAAATACGCGCTTTTGGGAGGCACAGAATTAAGTGAACCAGCCAAATCATCGTGGGTCGAAATAGCAAGGTATGCAAATGAATTTTTATCATACGACAGGTATCTGATATCTACGCCAATGTGGAATTTTACTGTTCCTTACCGTTTAAAGCAATACATTGATGTGATCATGCAACCGGGTTTGCTTTTTAAATTTACTGAACAAGGAGCCCAGGGATTGGCTTTGCATAAGAAAATGTATTGTATATCCTCCAGGGGAAGTGACTACAGTGTTGGCAGCCAGATGCAGACATTTGATTTTCTGAGTCCTTATATAAAATCAATTTTTGGTATGGCTGGAATATACGACATTGAGTTTATTGACGCTCAACCTTTGGATTATAATCCTGAACTCGCAGAAGTTGTTATCAATAAAGCAATTCAGGATATCCAAAAATTAAATTAATCATATCGGAGCAATCTGGTTTGCAAAAGTATCTTGAGAAGCAGTTAAGCATTAAGGAATACGAATGATAACCATCATTTGAGCCTGTGTGCTTAATTGTTCTTCTGATTTGTATTCCTCAATTTTAAATTTTTTGCTGTTACATTTGCCAGTCTCCTGCGAGGCAATAAAACTAAAACAGTAATCCCAGGATTTTTCAATCTATGACCTTGTAGCATTCCTTTCAATTTTTTGAACAGGCTCTATTTGTGTGTCATTCGCTTCCGAATGAGTGAGAAGTCGAAGGCATATGCACGATCAGTCTTTTTCCTTTTTTGATCTCTTTAGGAGACCGATAATCACGAAAAGAACAAATACAGCAGTTACCAGCCATACCCAGTAGTTGTTAATCCTGGATTCGGTCCACATTACATAAGGCTGTGTAAGAAAATGCACCCCGTCGACGTTCCACAGGACTGCGATTCCCGCATCCGATATTGAATCTGTCCTGGCATAGCCGTTTGTTGCAATGATCTTGCCTGGCATTATTATTCCAAGGTCGTATTCAGTGGTCGAAAAAAAGGATTCTGCCATATTTTCGACATTAGAAACAGCACTGTCAATTTCCGGCCCATATGTATTTACAAAATCCTTACCCAGTTCCTTCACAATAAAGCTGTCCAGGTCAAAATCATCAAGGTTGGCCTCTCTGTAGAGATCCTGAACAAATTCCGCTTCTCTGGATTTTATTTCGTTCCTGTCGATTTCCAGTTCAGGATCAGAGTCAACGAGATCGCAAAATTCCTCTGTCCACTGGATGACAAAAGCAGAAACCACGTATCTTTCCATTTTACTGTCAATGCTGTCGTTTAAAACCTGTATCCGGGTACTGTCAGGGCCGTTTTCGCGCTCTTCCCTGATGCTTTTTGGCAGACTAAGATGGATCATTTCCTCTTCATTCAGATAATCTGTCATTGGACAATCGATCGAAAATGTTTCTTCTATCGTTTCGGAATAACGGTATACGTTTGTAAACCATTTGAAGCTCCTGGAGAAATTTGCACTTCTTTTCATATGCCGGTTGCAACCCTTGTCATTATGGTAGGCTTCAGTTATTGCCGCAGCACTTTCAAAGGTTTTTTCAGCTGTCAGTATCCAGGTAGTATCATTTTTTTCTCCAGGTTCGTATGTGAGATTTGTCTGCCAGGTGCTATCAACAGGAACCCGGTAATCTTCCGGATCGATTCTTTCATCACTTTTCATTGTTACTTTCCTGCTTACTGATCCATCTTCGTGAACCGTATTTATTACAACTGTTTCTTCAATACAGGAGAACATCAGCATCATTGATGCCAGCAGGATCGAAATTTTGATCTTCAGTTTCATGATTTCATATTTTATTTATGATTCATCACCTTTGGGATTTTTTTCAGGATTTTTCCTTAATTCCCTGTGAAAATTCTTGTTTAAGACATTGTTTTTACTGGAAGATACATTCTTGTTCTGTAATTCCAGGTAAGAGTTCATCAGCTCCTCAAGGTCAGCCCTGGATACAGTTATGCTGTCCTTTTCAGAGACTACCATCCTGAGGAATACTTTCTGCATTATACCCAGGTCAGGCTCCTTGCTTCTCATTGTGTTTTCGGCTCTTACCAATTGGTCCTCAATTCGATTGAGCCTGTTCGCAATGGTCAGTTGCTGATAAATGAAAAACCCGACAAACAATAAGGCCAGTGCAGCCATGCTTCCCCTCAACCAGTAATTTCCTGCCCAGGCAAAAAGATTTAACTGCATTTTTTCATGGCTTGAAACAGTCTCAGCGCTTTTCCGTATGCTTTGCATGATTTCATCGGTCAGGTCTTCCTTATCGCTCAAAACCGGGTCGTTATTTTTTAAGGCTTCAATTACTTTTTGATATTTGTCTTCGATCTTCATGGTCAGAGATATTTTACAATCATTTTCCCGATGTTCCTTCTTGCATGGTTGAGGTTGCTTTTTACAGCATCCTTACCTAATCCTGTTATTTCAGAAATGTCGTCATGATCCAGTCCCTGCAGTTCACTTAAAATGAATACGACCTTCTGCTTGCTGCTTAGCTTCTGGCTTAGTTGACGTATAATTTTGCCTGTCTCTGCGTTGCTCAATATCGAT
>CAYSAH010000266.1:5078-5841 GCA_964428945.1 uncultured Bacteroidaceae bacterium
GAATCACTTTCACCAAATACACCCCGTAAGTTCCATTCTGCTGCATCATTGTTTATGCGCACCCTTTTTTTCTTCCTGAGTACATCATAACAGTTATTTACAATGATCCTGTACAGCCATGAGCTGAATTTTTTTTCAGGATTGAAAGTGCCAATCTTGCTCCAAACTGAAATAAATGACTCCTGTACAACATCCTTCGATTCTTCCTCATCATTAAGTATCCTGAAGGCAAGTGAAAAGGCAAAGTCAGCATGCGACTCCACAAGCATTCTGAAAGCTTTTTCATCCCCCCGGATGCAGTCTTCAATAAGGGCCCTAGTTTCCAAATTAAGGATCATCGGTTTATTATATTACGCCAATACATGCTTCAGGTAAAAAATGTATATGAATTTTTTCCTGTCAAGAATGCTTAAACAATCTTTGTTCTATGCTTTTTGAGTCTGACACCTGACATCTCATACCTGAATCCTGAATCCAATTGCCTCAACCCTCGCGCCTTGCCCCATGCCCCATGCTTTTAAGGCTGTAGGCTGTAGGCTGAAGGCTTTAGGGGTTGCACTCGGTCTGCCCTGTGCCCTGTGCCCTGTGCCCCATGCTCCGTGCTTTGTGGTCCTTTGTGCTTCTTTGTGTTCCTTTGAGTAACAGCTGTTACACAGAGAGGCACAAAGAAGCACAGAGAAGCACAGAGGGGCAGCAAGCTGCCGGTTATTTTTGTCCACAGATGAACACAAATGGGCACAGATGAGCAGCAAGCTGCTTTTTT
>CAYSAH010000267.1:0-5838 GCA_964428945.1 uncultured Bacteroidaceae bacterium
AATAAATTCCGCTCTCCCTTTTTTCTTCTATCAATTCTATGAGTTCCTCTGTGGAGGATGGACCTACATTAAAATCTCCGTCCGATCCAAGTATGACCCGGTTGTTACCTCCGGGAATAAAATTTTCCCCCGCTATTTCATAGGCTGTGATGATCCCCTCTGCACCTGCAGTTGAACCGCCTGCACCAAGCATGTCGATTGCCTCTTTTATTTTTTTCTTCTCGTCCCCATAGGTAGATTCCAGCAGTACCTCGGCACTTCCTGCATAAGTTACAATTGCAACCCTGTCCCTGTCACGCATGTTATCCGCCATAAGATTAAATCCGGCTTTCAGTGTCTCAAGTTTTTCTGGTGTGCTCATGGATCCGGACACATCAATAAGAAATACGTAGTTAGCGTCCGGGAGATCCTCTTCTGCAAGAGATTTCCCTTTCATTCCAAGCCTTAACAGGTGATGCCCGCTGTTCCACGGGCAGGTGGCCAGCTCTGACACCAGGGAAACATTTTCATCGCCTTCTGGTTCAGGATAATCGAAAGTGAAGTAATTTATGTACTCCTCGATGCGCACAGATTCCTTCGGCGGGTTTTGGCCCAGGTACAGAAACCTCCTGGTATTTGAGTATGAGCCTCCGTCGGCATCCACAGAAAATGTTGAAACCGGTTCTTCTGAGACTTTCAAAAAAGGATTCTCCTCCTCCCCTTTGTATTTTTCACTGGAAGTTCCTTCCATATCACTCATGGCATATAAACCTGCCATCTTTTCGTTATAGTTCTGTGAATTAAAATCATCACAGGCAGTAAAAAAAAGAAAAGCTGCGAAAAGTGTTGTTAAGAAATAATTGATTTTCATATGTCGGTGTTTTTTTCAGGATGCAGGATGCATGGTAAGGGTTGCCTTAAGATCCACATAATTTTTGAAGAATACATGTCCAACGGAAACTGTCATCTGAATCTTCATGCAAATCGCCTCTCTTTAAAGCGCAAGGCAGGCTCCATCCCCTGAAGTTGCGGGTAAGGGGATAGGGCTCTAAAACACGATTACCACAAAAATGCCTGGCCCCCCGACATCAAAAAGGCTAATTACCCTGTAAGGAAATAATCACTTTGCCGGAATTTGGCTCCCTGTTTCCTGAAGATTGACCAGGTGTAAGGTAAAAATCTTCCAGCCATCATGCAGCGCAGAGGAAGCCTATCGGAAAATGCACATAAATTACTAGTTTTGTTAACCAGCAATACCCAATATGAAAAGAATATATCTGTTCTTATTACTTCCCTTTCTCTTACAGGGCTCCTGCAAGGATTCTGCATTACCTGTCAAATCACTTGCAGTTTCCAGTAACAGTAAATACCTGACAAGCCCCGATGGCAAAGCCTTTCTTTGGATTGGCGACACGGCCTGGGAATTGTTCCACAGGCTCAACCGTGAAGAAGCAGTTGAATACCTGGAAAACAGGGCTGAGAAAGGAATATCCGTTATACAGGCAGTTGTGCTGGCTGAAAACGACGGATTGAGGACCCCAAATGCTTATGGAAATTTACCGCTTATTGACCTTGACCCGGAAAATCCAAACGAGGCCTACTTTGAACATGTGGATTTTATTGTGAACAAGGCTGAAGAACTTGGCTTGTTCATAGGAATGCTCCCTACCTGGGGAGATAAGGTGTTTTCTGAACATCCTGGTGCAGGACCAGTCGTATTCAACACTGAAAATGCAAAAGTCTTTGGTGAATTCCTCGGAAGAAGATACAGGGACAAACCTGTGATCTGGATCCTTGGCGGTGACAGGAACATTGCAAACCAGGAAGTATTGGAGATCTGGAGGGCAATGGCAGAAGGCTTGCATTCAGGTGACCAGGGAAGACACCTGATATCCTACCATCCCCGTGGTGGATCTGTTTCATCAGATTACCTGCACAATGAAGACTGGCTCGATTTCAATATGTATCAAAGCAGTCATTCAAAACATTTTACCGAGGTATACAAGTATGCAAACCATCTTGCACTGCTCCACCCCCGGAAACCTTTCCTGGATGCAGAACCACCTTATGAAGATATAGGGATAGAATTCTGGAATTACTGGGATATCAAAAAAGCTAAAGACGAGAGTGATACGATAAGTCCGATTGATTTTTATGGTCAGCTCAGGGATCCTTCAGTATATAAAAAAGGAGTTTTTACAGATGCTGATATAAGGGTTCACGCATACTGGAACTTCCTTTCAGGTGCTTGCGGCTATACCTATGGAAATAATGCAATCTGGCAGATGTGGAAGCCGGGAATGCCCTATGCCATACCCTGCCTCATGGACTGGCGCACTGCAATGGACAGGCCGGGTTCGGAGGATCTGAGACATGTTCGAAGGATTCTTGAATTAAGGCCTTTTTATAAACTGATCCCTGATCTTTCTGTTGTCTATGGACCTGTGCAGGATGGAAGAGAACATATACAATCTGCCATTGCTGATGACGGATCATTTCTCCTGGTATATTTGTCAGTTGGACAGACAGCTGAAGTGAATATGAAAAAACTGGATAGTAAAATCATTGCATGGTGGTACGATACACGGAACGGGGAAGCCAGCCAAATAGGGGAATTTGACAATTCAGGATTTCAGGAATTCAGACCTCCCTCTTCAGGTGATGGCATGGACTGGTTGTTGGTTTTGGATAAAAAAGCAGCAGGATTGCCTCCTTTATAGAATACTTTTCCATTGATATAAAAGCATTCAGGGGCATTCTGAGTAAATGTCGCTTATAAAAACCGGCCATAGAATAACTTGTTAAAAATAGTACTAAGCTGAGACAGTCTTCAACAATAGAAATTATAGTGAAAGAACAACTAAATTCTGAATTATGAAAACCAAACTCTTCCTGATATTTCTTGTGGTCGCGATGGTAAAAGTCTATCCGCAGTATGAAGCTAAGGGAATCCCCGAAGCTCATTTCATCGTATTCAGCGATCCCCATTATTTTGATCCTTCCCTGTGGACAGAAGGAAAAGCCTTCCAGGATTACCTGGATCATGACCGGAAACTATTGCGTGAAAGCCGGGACCTTCTTTTGCAGGCTATTCAGATTGTAAAATCATCCGGTGCTGATTTCGTCGTTGTACCGGGCGATCTCACAAAGGATGGGACCATGGTTTCACATAAAGTCTTTGCATCACTTATGGAGGAGTTGACAAAAAATGGAATCCCGGTTTTTGTAGTACCTGGTAACCATGATATTTTAAATGGGGAATCAAAGGCATTTGACGGGGACACCTCCATATTAATGGAAAATATTACTCCGGAACAATTCCGGGAGATCTACAATTCCATGGGCTACGGTAAAGCAATATCCAGTGACCTGAATTCTCTGAGCTATGTTTCAGAGCCCATTGATGGTCTCTGGCTCCTTGGCCTGGATGCGTGCAGGTACAAGGATAATATAGCCGGGACGCATCCTGTAACTGATGGTGCATTTTCTGAGGAAACACTCACCTGGGTAGAGGAAATTGCAAACCGTGCAGCCGCGGAAGAAAAAAGGATCATTACATTCATGCACCATGGGATCAATGAACATTACAAAGGGCAGGAAAAATTTTTCGGGGAATATTTGGTGGACGATTATAAAAAGATATCCAAAAGATTTGCTTCCCTCGGAATAAATATTGTATTCACAGGCCATTACCATGCACAGGATGTTACGGTTCAGAATTGGAAGAACGGGGACTTTATCTTCGATGTGGAAACTGGCTCACTTGTCACTTATCCATGTCCTGTGAGGGAAGTCCTCATCATGGGCGATACAATGACAATAAGTTCCCGCTTCATTGAAAAGACTGAAACACACCCGGAAGGATTTAAAGAGTATGGCCGGGAATATGTTCATTCCGGAATTTCCGGGATTGCAGAAAAAACACTCATCTCCTATCACCTCAAACCCCTGGATGCTGCGAAATTATCAGGACAGATCGGGGATGCATTTGTTACACACTACCTGGGTGATGAACCTCCAAGGGACCATTACCTTGACATGCAGGGGGTGGGCTTGCTTGGAAGGATCATGATCCTGTTTAAAAAGAAAATGATAGTCGGACTTTATAATGATCTGCCACCACAGGACAACAATATTGTTATAGACCTGGGGACAGGTGCTTTTAATGATGGGCTGTAAGCAAAAGATTAATCCCTTGAGGACACAACACAACTAAGGGGGACAGCATCTGTTGGGAGCTGCTAAAAACAGATTGCTTTCATTAATCAGTCCTGAAATGATCAATCATGTTCCGGTAGTCCGACTTTTCCCATGAAAACAATGGCTCCGGTTGAATTTTCCTTGATAATATAAAGGAATGGTTTATCGGCCTTAAAAATATTGCCACCAGCAGATTCATACCTCATTTCCACTATGGTAGCTGCTGCCGCTTCGGTCCCTTCTTCATAAACATCGATGAATGTCTGGTGAATGACCCGTGAGATGAAAAGGTCAACCTGTTCGGTAATTCCTGAAAAATCGGCTTCGCCCGAAAAGGCAACTCCGAGTCCAAGACTATCGAGTGCCTCATTTAAAAGCTCCTTGAATTCATATTTGAATTTTGGCAATATAACAGTTACAGCTGCAGGTGCTGCATGCTCATACCACTTGTTCCACATCTCCTCATCAAGGCTTTCAGCAAGCTCATTGATCGTTCCACTTCCCCAGGGAAGAATGACCACCATACTGTAAGCACCATCCCCATACGGAAGCTCAATGGCTTCAAAATTATCAGTGAACCCAAAGTTGAAATCCCCTTCTACAGACATAAACTCAGCAGCCACCGTAGTTTCATCCCCCTTATAAAAATCACCCGTATAGGTATCGTCCTTGTTAAATTCATATTTCCAATTGGCATTAAAATAGATGGCATTCACAAGGTACATATAGGCATCGGCCGGAATATAATCGAGCATATCCCTGATCTTGTCATTTGTTTTCCCCTCGATCCAGCTGTTGATCACATCAACAGAAGAAGGGTCCGAAAAATCAAGTGCTGAGATCATGGCATCAAAATAATCCTGGTTGGTTTGAATGAAGCCCGGGAGAACTTCGGCCCAATCGACATACCAAATGCTGTTGGCAATAGCCATCTCGGTTTTTTCATCCAGTGTTATCAGCTGTCCCATAAGATCCTTATAACTCTCATTCACCTCCTGTTTTGAAAGGCTGTCGAAATGCAATACCTGGTTAAAGGCATCAAGTGTTGACCCAGCGGCACCATTGTATGTCATTCCCAGTGCATATGAAACACTGAGGGGTGAGATCATAATGTTCTCTTCTTCTGAATGGGAATATACCTCCCGGAACAATTCGAAGGCAAATTGCTGATCGGCTTCAATAATCTCAAGGGATTTCTTATTCAGTTCGATCTTATTTGGCTCCTTATCTCCCGGATCAATTACATCGCAGGATCTTATCAGGATCAGGGCAAATACTAAAGTTACGAAGAGAAAATAATGTGATTTCATGATGCTTATTGTTTGGGTCAAATGTAGGATGAATAATCCAGACGATTGGTTGCGCACACGACTAAATTAATCATTCCCGGGAAGGGCTGATCTTGTGTTTTTTTCATCCTCTCCAACTCCTGTGGTCTGAAAAATATTAAAATAAACTGGTTAAATTATTGCTCACAAAAATACAATTACTTAAAAAGCAAAAATATCTATCAGGTATGCAGGTAAATGGTCTACATTTACTCAGCATACCAGTACTCCGTGATGTCGGTAAAAATTATTCAATTCGGCTGCGCCTTATAAAAGCCGGGGCTCACAAACTTTTTACATTTTTCCTTCCGGTCTCTGAGTGGAATGCTGA
>CAYSAH010000268.1:0-5041 GCA_964428945.1 uncultured Bacteroidaceae bacterium
AGCCAATCAAGGGAATGAAAATCACCTTCAACGAAGCCGATACTACGTTCACGTATCAGAAATTTGATGTAGAGAACAGGTTTTTTGATACGAAGTTTTACTGGTATCCTATTCCAAGAAAAGAGGTCTTGAAAGGATATGTTACCCAAAACCCGGGATGGGAATAAAAAATTAGAACAATGAGAAAAATAATCATTCCATTTGTGATCATTCTTCTGGTCATTTCTTCATGTGAAACAACAGATGATATTCTTAATAGCATTGATCACGAAGTTCCGACCATTGAATTTGACCAGGATTCACTTACTGTCGATGCAGGAGCATCTGTAAGCATTTCCGCAACAATTAGAGACGAATCCGGTATTGAGAGAATCGAATTCAGTTACGGGAACTGGAGGATAAATGAGATCCTGAATCTTGGCGATCAGGCTTCTACTGAGATCTATGAGTTTAGCAGCGAGCTAATGGTTCCTGTCGATGCAGTAAAAGAATGGGAGGAAGATAAATATTTCAACGATGCCTCATCTATAAAGATTATTCAGCAATATCATCGACTGGAATTGAAAGCATGGGACAAAAACAGGAACCAAAAAAAGGGCATTCTTTATATTAAGGTAAACTAAGAGTATGAGTTTAAAGATATTTTCAATCACCTTGACGATCATGATTTCTTTGATTTCGTGTAAGAAGTATGCATCCTATGATAATGATTCTTTCATTGAGAAGAATCCGGCTGATTGGGAAAATCCTGGTGTATTTCAAATAAACAGAGAAAGTCCACGTGCTTATTTCATTCCGTATTCCGGTGAGAATATGCCCTTGAGTAAAGCACCAGAGGAGTCGGAACTGGTTTATTCATTGAATGGCGAATGGTCTTTCTTTCTTTCTACCAAACCTTCTGACAGGCCGAAATGGTTTTTTAAGGAGGATTTTGACACACGGGAGTGGGACCAAATCCTCGTTCCTGCGAACTGGGAAATGAAAGGATATGATGTTCCAATCTATACAAATGTTAAGTATCCACATGAGAAGACCCCTCCTGAAATACAGGATCATTATAATCCGGTTGGGTCGTATAAAAAGGAGTTTCTTATTGATTCAGATGCACTTTCTAAAGAAGCCTATTTGCATTTTGGCGGAGTAAGTTCAGCTTACTATGTATGGATCAATGGTGAATTCGTGGGGTATAGTGAAGACAGTAAAACGCCCGCTGAATTCAATGTTACAAACTTGCTCAGAAAGGGGAAAAACACTATCGCTGTTGAGGTCTACAGATGGAGTGATGCAAGTTACCTTGAAGACCAGGATTTCTGGAGACTGAGCGGAATGACCAGGGATGTGTATATTCTGTTCAGAGATCAGAAGCACATCAGGGATTTTGCCGTACTTGCAGGACTGAGCAAGGATTACAAAGATGGGCTATTTGGACTCGAAGTAGAGCTGCTTAACGCCTCGGGACAAACTGAAAATGTAGTGTTGGAGGCTTCCTTAATGCAGGGAGAGGAAGAGCTTGTGAGTTTCAGCAAAAGCGTTGAACTTAATGAAGTTGAGTTCATTTCCATGGAGGAAGTTATTCCTGGTGTTGATAAGTGGAGCTCCGAAATTCCAAATCTTTATTATCTGACCATTTCGCTTAAGGATGCCAGCGGAAATCTCATTGAAAAAGTATACCAGCAGGTTGGTTTTAAGTCTGTGGAAATAAAAAATTCCCAATTACAGATCAACGGAATCCTGACCTATCTGAAAGGAGTTAATCTGCATGAACATCATCATGTAAATGGCCATGTAATGGATGAAGAAACCATGCTGACGGATATTCGATTGATGAAGTCGCACAATATTAATGCTGTGCGTACCTCGCACTATCCGCAGCCGGAGCGTTGGTATGAGTTGTGCAATGAATACGGGCTGTACCTGATCGACGAGGCCAATATCGAATCGCACGGCATAGGCTATGGGCCCGAATCGCTGGCCAAGGATACTGCCTGGATGGGCGCACATTTGTTCAGAACAAAGAACATGTTCTACCGCGACAGGAATCAGCCATCAATCATCATCTGGTCGCTGGGGAATGAAGCAGGGAACGGAATAAATTTTGAAAAGACCTATGCCTTCCTGAAGGAAATGGACCCCACACGTCCTGTTCAGTATGAGCAGGCAGACGGTGGAGACAATACAGATATAAACTGCCCGATGTATGCCCGCATCCACCAGATTGAGGAATATGCCCAGTCTGACCCCGACAAGCCATTGATCCTTTGTGAATATGCACATGCCATGGGGAATAGCCTGGGGAATTTTCAGGACTACTGGGATGTGATCGAAAAGTATGATGCGCTGCAGGGCGGATTCATCTGGGACTGGGTAGACCAGGGACTGCTTACGCAGGACGAAAACGGTACGGAATTCTGGGCCTATGGCGGGGATTTCGGTCCGGAGGATGTGCCGTCAGACGGCAATTTCTGCCTGAACGGTGTGGTGAATCCCGACAGGGGGATCAAGCCGGCCTTGCACGAAGTGAAGAAAGTGTACCAGTACATCAAATTCGGTTCGGAGGACGACAAAACATTCAGTATAAAAAATGATTATGCCTTCCTGGATTTGTCGGCTTTTAACTTCCATTGGGCAGTGAAAGCGGAGGGCGATGTGATGGCTTCAGGAACACTTGCTGACGTGAATCTTGCGCCAGGCGCCACGGAAGTCTGCACACTGGATTACCAGGTGGTACAAGCGGATGAATATTTCGTGGAATTTTATGCCACCTTGAAAGATGATCACGGCATTTTGTCTGCAGGCGATACGCTTGCAAGGGAGCAGTTTATTTTTGGTACTCCCGCGAAGCCGGTGTTGATGGCAGACGGAAACAAAGCTGATCTTTCTCTGTCGCAAAGTATTAATAATGGGATCGCCAGGATTGCGGGGGATGGATTTACAATAGATTTTGACATGACCGAAGGCAGGATCAGTGGGTGGAATGCCGGAGGCCTGGAATTGCTGAAGATAGGCCCGGTATCAAATTTTTGGCGTGCTCCCACTGATAATGACTTCGGAAATGAGTTAGACAAGCGTGCCCGCTTCTGGAAAGAAATATGGGACCGGAAACAGCATATCAGGTCAGAGATAAGTTCTCAAACAGCCCGCGAGTTGACGATCCGTGTTACAGCGGAATTTCCCGACTTTTCTGGTGAGATCATCGCGGAGAACGTGATCGAATACTGTTTTATGTCTTCCGGTGAGGTGAGTGTAAAAAACCATATTCATGTTTTGCCTGGCGCAGGGGCAGAGATGCCGCGCTTCGGGATGCATATGATCATGCCAGGGGAGTTTAAGCAGATGACCTGGTATGGAAGGGGTCCGCATGAATCATACTGGGATCGTAAAACCAGTGCCTTCGTGGATGTTTATTCCGGTTCGGTTGCTGATCAGTATTGGTCCTATATCCGACCACAGGAAAACGGTAACAAGACAGATGTCAGGTGGTTGAAACTCAGCAACGAATCCGGCAAAGGAATTCTCTTCCACGGTGCCCCGCTGCTCTCTGTGAGTGCACATCATAACCTGACGGAGGATTTTGAATCCCCCGGACGAACGGACGGAAGGCAAATGGATGGCAAGAAGGCAGTAAACAGGCACAGTGTGGACGTGGTTCCCAGGGACATGGTTTCCGTTAACATAGACTACAAACAGATGGGGGTAGGCGGCGATGACAGCTGGGGTGCATGGACACACGAAAAATACAGGCTGACCGGGAGTGTGTATTCGTATTGGTTCGTGATGCGTCCGTTGTAATAGCATACAATCCTAAAGTTTTATTCCAATGAGAAGTATTTCATTGTTAATGGCATTGATCCTTTTCTCAGCAATCTCATGTCAGAAAAGTAAGCAAGAGGACCTTCGGTATAGTGAAGTTTCTTCTCCCGGTTTTGATAAGATAGATTCTTTATTCAGCACATTTGTTAGTGAGAAAAAGATTCCTGGTGCGGTTGCATTGGTCGCTGAGAAGGGGAAGATTGTTTATCATCACGCTGAAGGTTTTGCAAATATCAGTGAAAATCGTTCGCATAAGCTTGACGATATTTTCAGGATCGCATCCATGACGAAACAGATCACTTCGGTAGCGGCAATGATCCTTTATGAAAAGGGCTTGTTTCAGCTTGATGATCCGCTTGCTAACTATTTGCCCGGGTTTGCAGAAATGCAAATCGTAGATGAGATCAACATGGCCGATTCAACTTTTACCGGACATCCGGCGGAAAACAAGATTACCATCCGGCAATTGTTTACGCATTCTTCAGGAATTGCTTATGGATTCCAGGATGAGAAGCTGATGGCTTTACTGGAAAAGGCAGGGATCACCGAGGGCTTTGAGCAGCGAGATATCCTGGTGGAGGATAATGTCAACCTGCTGGCTGGAATTCCCCTTATGCATGAGCCTGGTCTGCGGTTCACCTATGGAATGAACATGGATGTGCTGGGCAGGTTGGTTGAGATATGGTCGGGACAGCCATTGGACCATTTCTTTCAGGAACAGATCTTTGATCCACTGGGTATGAGTGATACCCATTTTTACCTGCCGGAAGAAAAATTTGATCGGATCGTTGATGTGTATAAATCCGCTCCTGAGGGAGTGGTCCTGTCTCCCGATCCCTATTACCAGTATCCATACCGGGGAGCGAAAAGCTACTTCTCAGGAGGTGCAGACCTGAGCAGTACTGCTTATGACTATTACCTTTTTTGCCAGATGATGCTGAATGGGGGTGAATTGAACGGTACACGGATACTTAAGGCTGAGACTGCAAAACTCATGGTGAAAACACATCTTGAAACAGGTGATTATGACATGGGCCTCGGTTTCAGTGTTCTTTCGGAGAAAACAACTGTGATGGATGCACGTTCAGCAGGTTCATTTAGCGGGGGAGGATATTTCGGCACATCCTACTGGATTGATCCTGAAGAAGACCTGCTTGCAGTACTGATGATACAGGTCTATCCCTTTCAGAATTACGAAATCTACAGAAAGTTTGAGGACCTGGTCTATCTT
>CAYSAH010000268.1:5051-5825 GCA_964428945.1 uncultured Bacteroidaceae bacterium
TCAGCCGGTGCTAATGAGGTGGATGAATGAGGGCACTCCTCTTGTGCTGCAAAGTTTTTAACCGCTCTTTTGTCTCCTGTATTCCTTAGGCGATAAGCCAATATTCTGTTTGAACACCCTGCTGAAATAGAAAGGGTCCGAAAAACCAAGTTGATCTGCAATCTCCGCGATCTTAAAATGCGTGAGATCAAGGAGCTGGCAGGCTTGCTGGATGCGGAGGCTGTTCATGTATTCCATTGGGGTATGGAAGGTGCTGCGCTTGAAGAGCAGGCATAAATGAGAAACAGACACCTCGCAATGACCTGCAATTTCTTCCAGGCTCATTTTTTTGGAAAGACGACTTTTCATGTAGGCAATGGCCCTGGAGCTTACATCTCCACCAGGCCAATCGCTGATTCCGGAAAAGGATTGCTCATGACTGAAGGAAACGAGGTAGTGCATCAGCACCATGCCTGCATATTCCAGGTTCTTTTCCGTATATTCTGTCAGACTGGAAAAGATTTCATTGAACAGGTTGATCCGTGCTTCCTTCCTGAACCCTGTTACAATTGAATCCTCCACCTGATTGGCATGGCAGGCCAGAAACCTGGAGGCATGTTCACCTGAGAAATGAATCCAGTAAATGGTCCGGGTAATGTTTAAGGAGGCGTGGTTGTGGTAATGCAAAATTGACCCACTTATAGGGTTTGTGGCAACCGAAAATTGACCCACCCCAAGCGACCTCTGTAAGAAGGTGTTTTCGAAAAAGACACCGATTACAGGGGGGAAGGAGCA
>CAYSAH010000269.1:0-5823 GCA_964428945.1 uncultured Bacteroidaceae bacterium
TGCATTCCTCCAATGTATTTCGCTTCACAAGATCGAAATCCTGGTCAATGGAGCCGGCACTGGTCAACAAAGGCACTCCTCCATACCGTTTTACAAGTTCAAAATAAAAGAGTGCCCGTAAAAAGCGTGCTTCATACTTCCATCGCTTGATCTCTTCGCGATACGATTGGTATACTTCCTGCTTTTCAGGGTCTAATTTATAAACATCCAGGTCTACACTATCGGCGGAAACAATATATTGATTTGCTTTATAAATACCCCTGTAATACTGAGCCCAGACATCGTCCGGATTAGAGTAAGCATTCCATGAACCTATATTAAACTGATGTATTGGGGAGGTTTCCAATGTATGTTCAGCTTCATCGCTTGCCGAAGCCAGCATCGCTCCACCGACACGTACAAATCCGGGTTGAATGGAAGAATACACAGAAGCAAGTCTTTGCCTGGTATAATTATAACTTTTAGTAACCTGTTCATAATTCTCATATGTAATTACTTCGGGATTTAGATAATCCTCACACCCATTAAGCAATGGCAGTAACAGAACTATGCTAAGAAAGATAATGATTTTGCTTTTCATCCTTTGGTATTTAAACATTTTTGTCGTTTAGAATTGGATCTTTGCACCTATGCTGTAAGACCTGATTGCCGGATAACCGCTAAGTATCTCCGGGTCTGCCACTTTCACCTTATCCCATGTAAACAGGTTTGTCCCATTGATAAATATTCGAGTTTCATTTAAATTAATCTTATTAATAAGTTGTTTTGGAAGCCTTATGCCAATTTCAGCATACTGCAGCTTAACAAAACTCCCATCATGCTGCCAGAATGTTGATTGCTGAAAGTTATTCAGGTTATTCATGGATGACAATCGGGGATAAGTAGCTGAATTCGCTGTAGCTGGCGTCCAGCGATCCATTGCCCAGGAAGTAAGCTTCGCGTCCTGCTGAAAGGCATAGAAATCTTTCCCTGAGAGGTAAACCGAACGGTTTGTAACACCTACAAAAAGCATATCCACGTATATGATCTTGTAGTTCAACCCTGCATTAAAACTAAAGCTAAGTTCAGGCACGTCTGTAAATCCTGCCGGATAGGAATCTTTCTGATCAATTATATCGTCATCGTTCTGGTTTTTGTATTTTAAATCGCCAGGTTGTACATCAGCAAAAACCTGATGAGGCGAATTATCAATATCTTGCTGGTCCGCAAAGAATCCAAGGTATTCAAGCAAAAAAGGTTGATTTACAGGCTGTCCGGTTCTGTACATATATTCGTCGCTCTGAGGAGTTTCGGACATGAAAACGATCTCGTTTCGTGAATACCAGGCACTGAGATCCACAAAATACTGAAAGCTGCCTGAATTCTGGTTTGCATAGCCTATTGTTGCCTCAAAACCACTGTTTGTTACCTCTCCAATATTCAATTTTGGAGCTGCGGTACCAAGAAACATGGGAACTGTATTGTTTGGAGCAACAAGTATATCGATACGATTCTGCTGGAAAAGGTCGACACTTATATTCAGGTTCTGTGCAAGTACAGCTTCGAATCCAACATTCATTTCCCGCTCCTTCTCCCATGTCAGGTCAGGATTAGCAAGTTGTGCTTCTGCATAACCATTAACAATAGTGTTTGCAGGACCGAAAAAGAAATTACCCTCATATCTATAATACTGCTCATACATAAAGCGCTGTTCACCTAAATAATCGTTCCCGGTAATACCGTATGAACCCTTTACTTTCAGGAAACTTATAAGATTGCTCCCCATGAGAAAATTCTCATTTGAAAGGATCCACCCAAGTGATATACCCGGGTACAATCCGAACCTCTTTCCCGGTGGAAAACCGTTTGCTCCACTGTAAGCGAATGCAATATCAGCCGTATACTTTTTATTGTATGCATAGGTCAGGCGACCCAATGCACCAGTGTGCTTATAAGGTACGCCCTCCCCCTGTAATGTTATTTGATCCAGGTTGTACCCCAATTTAGCATGAATCTCATTGGCTCCGGCATACAAATCATAATTCATAAAGGCTTCAAAAGTCATGTTACGCCAGTGTTCATAATTGCCCTCAGAAGCGCTTAATGGAGTGTTTGTTCCATGCTCCACATAAATAATGGAATCTCCGATCTCGTCATAGGAGATAGAATTTCTCAAATAGGATCGTTCTTTATTCGAATAGCTCTTGAAATCATTGTTGAAGGAGATCGCGGCAGATGCACTTAATCCCGAAAGGATCATATCCAGCTTTTGAGTAAGCCTTAAAGCGGACTGAGCATACCGGTGATTTGAAGTGAAGTAACCTGTTTCCAGAATATCACCCCAAGGATTGGTATATAATGCATTACCCCCGTATGTATTATTCGGATTGTATACCGGAAATGCATTGGGAGGGACCGAAGATATCAGATCAAAGACCGGTGCAGTTGTATTGGCGGCCGGATTAGATTTATCGGAGATGATCACTCCAAGATTAATGCTGGCAGTCAGGCTCTCGGTCACATCAATGTCAACATTTGAACGGATATTATACTGTGTATATTTTGAATCGACAGAAAAATCTGAAAGATCGGCTGTTTTTTTATACAAACCTTCTCGGCTAAGTGCATTCAATGAAACAAAATACCGTGCCTTATCGAGTCCTCCTTTAAAACTCAGGTTGTATTTTGAAAAGGGGGCATACCCCCTTAATACCTCGTCATACCAGTCAACATCCGGATGAAAGTAAGGACTGCTTCCGGTTCTATATGCCTCTAGGTCATCAGGTGTATACAGAGATGAAAAACCATCATTATCCAATGCCTCATTATACAAGTTTGCATAATCATAGGAATTCAGGAAATCAGGACGGGAAGAAGCACTCTCCAATCCCACCTGCCCGCTGAAATTAATTTTCACGGGGCCATCGTCACCTCTCCTGGTAGTAATTAACAACACGCCGTTTGCTCCTCTCCCTCCATACATGGCAGCCGAAGCGGCGTCTTTTAAGAGTGTGACGGATTCGATCTCCTCAGGAACCAGCTGTTCGAATTTCGATTCAAAACCATCCACGATCACAAGCATGTCCTTATTATCACTAAAGGTTCCAATCCCACGCGCATATAATCTGGGGGAATCTGCGCCGGCCTCGCTGCCACCTCTGACAACTGTAAGGCCTGGGATTCTTCCGAACAAGGTATTGCCAAAATTGGATGAGAATGTTTTACCCAGCTTTTCCCCTTCCACTGTTGAGACAGCATTTGTTACCAACCATGAAGGCTGGGAAGCATAGGCAATATACCTTACACTATCCGTTTGGGTGTAACTGATCAGTTCCTCCGAATCCTTACTTTGGCCCCAGATTCCATCAGATACAAAAAGACAGAGGCAAATCAGGAATAAATTTTTATGGAATGTAGTATGTTTCACGTTGAGCTTTTTTAATATTCACTTGAAAAACAACATTAATAACCCGGATTCTGAATTAAATACCCCTTATTCACTTCATTCTGCCGAAATGGCCAATGGTACATCTTAGGAAACCATGAACGGACTTCGACAATCTTGTATTCCCAACTGAATTCTGTACTGGGATCCGGTTGTTTGATGATCCTGATTCCCCACATCTCTCCGTTTAATATAGCCTTGCCCGTTACCGGATCATTCTTGTCGGCTATAGCCCATCGCATTACATCCCACAGGCGGTTATTCTCGGCATATAATTCTATAGATCTTTCATTTTGTATTTTCTTTCTGAACTCCTCCTGGGAAAGTCCTGGAGGAAAATCGGGCATACCTGAACGCGCACGGATTATATTTACTGCTGCATAAGCTTCCGGAACAGGACCCTGTGCCTCGTTTAAGGCTTCAGCTTTAATCAGGTAAGCCTCTGCAAGGCGCAGAAGATGCCAGATTGGCCAGCCACCTACCCCTGTTCTCATCTCCGGTGGTACCATTTTCCTTTGCCAGTATCCAGAGAGATTACCAAGCAAGGGGGGCTGGTTGGCAGCTACGCCACCCTCCCACAATTGCAAAGATGGAAAATCGACGTTCCAGTAGGATCCAACATAACCAACAGACTGCACAAAACGGGGATCCAGTTCCGCCAACATTTCAGCCAGGTTATTTCCTCCGGCCGGATTCCATGTTTGGGCTGTGCCATCACGCTTTTCATATTTCTCAACAAAGTTTTGGAGTACCATTGTACCTCCCTGTGCTACATAGAAGTTGTTCATTCCTTTCCAGAGGGTATGGCCAGCACCTACAGAGCCAATGTTTTTTGCGGCAAAAATTGATTCTTCATTATCCGCTTCGTGCCATGCATCGAAGTAATTCTGATTCACTCCCCATTCGGGATGCACTCCCCGGTCGTCAATTAATTTTTTTCCTCCTGCCGGAGCCCAGTCTATCACGGCCTGGGCGGCATCAGCGGCCAGTTGCCAACGATTAACATCGTAATTTCCATAACAGATCAATTCATTATTTCCAGGGAGAGGAACAACAGGAGAATCTGTATTACTCAAAGGACTGGCAGCGTACAACAAGGTCTTTGCTTTCAATAGTAGGGCCGCTCCCTTTGTTGCTCTTCCGATATCTTCTGAAGGCCACGAGTCTGGAAGAAGTAATGCTGCGGTATCGCACTGCCCGACAATGAAATTGATTGTTTCCTCGACACTGCCCCTGGGAATCCGGATAGCTTCAGGATCATCTATACTTGCCGGTAAGCGGTAACCAATGATGGGAACGCCTCCGTATATCTTAAACATATCAAAATAACAGAGTGCCCTAACAAACATGGCCTGACCGGCTGCCTGATCCTTCCATTGGGAATCAGCATCAGGCACATCATATACCCTGTCCAGGAAAATTCCTATTTTACGAATCGCCACCCATCGGGCCTGCCATCTTCCGCGTCCTTCATTTCCCCCGTCGGTAGCAGTCAGGATACCCGAATTAAACTGTTGACAATAATACCAGGATGCCACATTTTCTCCTTCATCGGTAAAACTCGAAAATGGAGCGTCCCTCCTTCCGTTCCAGTCATCCCATGTAGGATAACCCGTTTCTACTCCTACCGCGTAAATAGAAGTCAAAAAAGTCTCTGCGTTGATCCTTGTCAGGAAAATTGTATCTTCGGTGACATCAACTCCTGGTGGTTTATCAAGGTAGTCACCAAACATTTCCTCGCAGGAAGAAAACATTTGAAGAGCAGCAATGCAAATCCCAACCAGTAATACAAGATGTTTCAGGGTCTTCATATGATAATTTTTAGAAAGAAACATTTAAGCCTAGATTAATTGTCCTGGTGATCGGGTAGTATCCATAATTACTACCTGGTGTAAATACTTCGGGATCATCTCCCGGCCACAGGTCATCCCAGGTTATCAGGTTATGACCGCTAACATAAATGCGTGCAGAGCTGATATCCATTCTCTTTAATAGACTGCTGCTGAAATCATAACTGACTTCAACGTTTTTCAGGCGTACATAACGGGAGTTTTGGATCCATAAGCCGGAGGATTGATAACTATGCTGTTGAATCTGATCTGCTGACAAATGGGGGAACTCGATCAGCTCTCCGTTTGCGTACCTCTCCGGGGTCCAGGAATGATCATTTATATAAACAGGAACTGCAGATTCCCATTCGAAGGGTCGGTACTTTCTGGTACCGGCATATCTGCTGACACGGTCTGCGCCCTGAAACAAAACGGACAGCCCAAATCCTTTATAGTTGGCTCCAAAAGACAATCCGAAAATAACTTCAGGATATGTGGAGTAACCAATAGGTACCTGGTCATCCGGATCGATGATACCATCCCCATTTATATCCTTATATTTTACATCAC
>CAYSAH010000270.1:0-5821 GCA_964428945.1 uncultured Bacteroidaceae bacterium
TTTATAAAACACATTACTATGAAAAAATTACTTGCAGTTATAGCTCTTGTAGCGTTCCTCGGTGGAATGAGTGCTCCGGCATTCGCTAACAACAACAACACATTAATGACAATTTCACTTGCTGACAAAGATCCTAAGAAAGAGAAGAAGTCAGAAAAGAAAAGTGAAACCACTGCAACAAGCGGTTGCGAAAAATCATGTGAGAAATCATGTGAAGGAAAAAAATAAAACTTAAAAAAGATTAGTTAGATCCGTTACAGTCAGATTGTGAGTTTTGAAGCTGCTCCGTACATTCGGGGCAGCTTTTTTATTTCCATACCCGAGAGATACTATTCAATCCTTTTTATCTTTGCAGCAAATTTTAGATTAAGATGGCAGATAAAAATACTTTGAAGATTTCCGACAGTGTCACATGGCTAGGTGTTACAGACCATGATATAATAACTTTTGACATTGTGATGGAGACCAAACACGGAACAAGTTATAACTCCTATTTTATTGATGCTGAGAAGAAAGTCCTGGTTGATACAGTTAAGGCGAGCTTCTCTGATACCTACATTGAAAAACTCAGGTCAATTACAGACCCTTCCAGGATTGATTATGTCATATGCACCCACACGGAACCCGACCACTCCGGTTCCCTGAAATATATTCTTGATCTCGCGCCTGAAGCAACTGTCATCGGCAGTGGACAGGCGATCAATTACCTTACTGAAATGCTTGGCAGACCCTTCAAATGGCAAAAAGTTAAGGACGGGGATACCATCGACCTGGGGAATAAAACTTTAAAGATCGTTGGTGCCGCGAATCTTCATTGGCCGGATACAATTTATGCCTACCTGGAGCAGGAACAGATACTCTTTACCTGTGATTCATTCGGTGCACATTTTGCAGATGAAAAAATGTTCGACGATCTGGTCGGAGACTATTCTGAGGCTTTTGATTACTATTTTGATGTAATATTAAAGCCATACAGTAAATTCATGCTAAAGGCAATTGAAAAGATCCAGCCATTAAATATAGCCTGCATTTGCCCAGGTCACGGACCGATACTCAGAACAAACTGGAAGGAAGTCGTTGAAAGATCAAAAGCACTTGCAGCGGAATACATTCATTATACTGAGAAACAGAACAGGATATTGCTGGCCTACATTTCAGCTTATGGTTACACCAGGGAGATGGCTGTAAAAATTGCAGAAGGAATCAATACAAGTGGCACTTTTGAAATTGAAATGGTTGATATAGAAAATATCCTGCTTGGTGATCTTGAAGAGAAAATGGTTCGGGCAGACGCACTAATCATTGGTTCTCCTACGATAAATCAAAATACACTGCTTCCGGTCTACAAGCTTTTTTCCGTAATCAACCCTATTCGTGACAAAGGCAAGCCTGCTGCAGTTTTCGGCTCCTATGGATGGAGTGGTGAAGCAGTGAAGATGATCGAAGACCATCTTGTTAACCTGAAGCTAAATGTAAAATCCAGCCTTTCCTCCAAATTTTATCCAAGCGGGCAGAAAGCCGAGGAATTGATAGATTTTGGCCGTGAATTTGGCAAGATGATCCTACAGGAGGAAAATGGCTGAAAGGGTCATCTTACTTTTACGAAAGTGTTCCTTCCGCTTACAATACCCTTATCTTTCCAGTTAAGGATATAGGTACCTTCGGAAAGACCAGCAGTATTGACCTCAATAATCTGCCCTCCGGCAGGTACCTTTTCAACAATTACCACCCTGCCGGTCATATCCGTTATTTCGATCGTACCCCCGGAAGCAGGTCCATCTTTTAATTCAACATACAATACCGATTTAACAGGATTAGGATAAAGTCTGACTTTCTGCAGGCTGAAACCCGAAATATTCAGAGGAAATTCTGAATCTTCGCTAACAGCTACCTGGAGGATTTTTCCCGACTCCCTTTCCTGCAGGAAGGCCACTATCATAAGGTTATTCGGATCATCAACGATCCCTGAATAATAGTAATGGTATATTTCACTTTGTCTGTCCAGCCTGTCCCAGGACCTTGAGTATACTTTTCCTGCAGCGCTTGGAAGCATATCCAGCACCACGTTCCTGAACTCATTATTGTTATGGATGTATGACTTTTCTGCTATAGCCACATTCAATGTGATATTTGCAGAGTCGATATCCTCCAGTGCCTTCAAATCGATATTTACTGACAGGCGGTCTGAAGCGTCATTTAACTGAAATCTCAGATCCAATTCAAATAAGGGACTTTCCAAAGTAAGTTTTTTCAATTCATCCCTGTTTGGTATTGCAGGTGAAAAATTAAAATTATTAATTGGATTGAGTCCTCCGTCCATTAAGGCAAAGGGAACCTCGTTTACTCCATAATAGAATGATCGTGCTGCAGCAGGTGCCGGATTCCTATCGTTCATAGGATCATCTCCAGGGTAAGGCATATGGTATTGAAGGCTCGAAACATCAAGTGCATTGTTGCCTGTAAAAATATTAATATCCTCATCAGCGTCTAATGCCGCAGTTGACCCTGCATTTGTAAAGTGCTCGATCAATGCCCGCTTAGCCCTTTCTCCTACGAAAATATCATCCACCGCAAAGCCCTGGTTGCCAACAACGGAAGCACCATCGGTTGCATAAAAAATTCCAAAAATAACGAGTGTATCACCGGCGAGCTCATCCAGGTCATATGCCGCTGTGACCCAATTTGTATCGGGTGTAAATAACTCATTTCCGGACCAGCCTATCGCACTACCTGTCCCCGACTTTCCACCTCCTGGTAATTCCTTTATCGAAAATGAATTATACCAGTTAATACCACCACCAATCTTTCCAACTGTATTCCAGGATACCCCGTTATCAGTAGTGTATTGCAATACTGCACCATCCCGGTTATAATCGAAGCTTTTCATGATATCCATCCGGATCATGGGGCGTTCAAGGTTCCTGAAATCAAAACAAGGACTCTGGATCCATGAATTCTCCTTAACACCATCCTTCAGGCCTGTGTACCATGCATTGTCGCCTGGCGGAGGCTCAAATCCATTGAAATTTGGCTGTCCGTAAGTCCATGCGCTGGTTGAATCCAGGAACTTTGAAACTGAACTCCACCGGTCATCATTACTGTTAAAATCCATATAATGGCCATCTGTTTCATTATAGGTTACAGTCTCCTTGAATTTTAAAGTATCGTATTTACTGTCCGTACATCCCAGTTCATTTTCTGCAATCAGCTCAATATAATATGTTGAAAAACTGTCAAAGAGGTAGGTCGTATCAAATTTAGTCGGAGGATTTGTGAAGGACTCCATGAAAACCCGATTCTGGTCATAGATGTTCCAGGTAAAAGGTCGGAAATCCCGGCCTGATTTTGATTGAGATTCATTTACCAGTTCAAGTGGTATTCCTCCAATAAAACAATCGCTTTTCCAACGGAAGTCTGCAACAGGTTCATCTCCGAAATCGATCAGCTCTTCATGATTTGCAATACAAGCTGCAGTTTTTGTAATAATTTCAAGTGATACCCTGTGCTCTCCTGTAACCGTATAATCATGCATTACGGTGCTTTCAAAAGAAGTTGATTCATGGAAATTATCAGATCCGCTTTCAATATCGCCAAAATTCCATGACCACTTATCTACAAGATCTGTATTGTTGGTCTCATTTGTAAAAACAATATCTCCACCTTCATAGGGCATGCAGATTTTATCCGGAGAAAAGGCAACTGTCGGAACATCAAAAACCTCAATATCATAATAGGCTGAGTCCCTGCATCCTTTATCCGTAACAAAGAGATATTTTATCTGTCCAGTACCAAGGGCAGCTCCTCCAGGAATAAAGTCAAACCCTCCAATAGCATCGCCTGTCACACCGGGTCCGGAAAAGCTGTAATCCCCAAGTGGGTTATCCAGGTTAGCAGCCAGTGGAGTCGGCAGATCATTTTTACAAACCTCCGGATCAGGCATTCGCTGGAACTTAATAGGATCAATATAGTCCAGGCTGAATGGTTTTTCAGTGAAAAACAGGTATTGTATTGACGTTAAAGGAAATGGCAAAACAATTGTATAGAGATAATTAAACCTGACTATATATGAACCCGCACTAATATCACCTGAGATGATCCGGGCAGTATTGTTGCCATAATCTACAATGCCAGCAAGTGGAAACTGCCTTTTTACATCCCTGGAATCATACAAATAAAAATTACCAAAATCTCCTGGTACAATTAAATTACTTGCTGAAATATCAACATCCGGCTCATTATAACAAATAACAGGAGGCAGGTCATTAATTACCAATAATTCACTTACCACATTAACCTCAAGAGAGGTAGAATTCTCACAACCGGTTACAGGATCCGTGTAAGTATAGTAGATCGTATCCAGTCCTTCACCGGCAATATCCGGATGAAATTTATTTGCTGAGCTTTCAACTCCGCGGCCAGAAAAAACTCCACCTTCAGGTTCGCCGATCAAATCTATCGGTGTTCCAAGCGGAATGTCAGTCGCAGATGCAGGAGGAGAAGTTATGGAAACCGCGGGAAGGTTGTTCACTGTGACCGAAGCAGTTCCGGAAGCAGTTCCTGTGATTCCATGGTCATCCTGGACCGAGGAAATTGTATAGATAGTATTTGTTGCAGGATAAAAGACGAATTCCATGGATGATGGTTGATCCATATAGTTTAGGATCCCTCCCGGTGTTTGCAGGATCTGGTAGTCATAGGGCTCTTGTCCGCCTGTGCAATTCACAAAGATGTTTACCGGATCCCCGATACATACGGAGGTTGTACCGTTAATAATTGCAACAGGAGTATCCGTAAAGATTGACACATCCGCATTCAGCAAACCATTTACCTGGGTCGTGGTGTTCCCGGCTCCGTCAACCAGGACAAGAGTGGCGGTCAGAGCCCCAGCAGAAACTTCATTGTCATTGGCTCCCACCTGGTATTGCAGGGTGTAGGTATTATCCCCATTATCAATCAAATCTCCAGGTGCCAGGAAGACGTTATTCACCCTGGTCCCGGTCCCCAGAGTAAGTCCTGTTTCGTTCGAAGTTATAAACAATTCGATAACATCTCCCGGAATTTGCGGACCGGTACTAATTTCGTTCACAGAGACTATAAGCGGACTATTTGCATCAATGATGGATGGAGCGCCTGAGACGGTGCTGAAAAGTGCACTTTGATTCCCGGCACTGTCAACTGCCATAATTTCTACTGGTATATTGCCTGTAACATCAGCGTTCCCATTAACGACAGTATAGCTAAAAAGATAGATCCCTGAACCTGTCTCAACATAGGAAACATTTGGCTCGCTCAGCGCAACCCCGTTGAATTTCGTATTTACTGCATCGAAGCTCAAAGCACTCTCCACCGCGTTGACGATCGCGTTCACCTGGTCTCCGATGTTATAGGTCCCGTCGTTGATACTGATCAGTGTAACCACCGGGTATTCCGTATCGATCAGGTCATTTGGCTGATCAATATCCTCCGAGTAGACATTCCCGTCAATTGTTCCGTTCGACAGCTGAAGATTGCTAACAGGGATCAGGTCTCCCCCGGCATATTCCGTGGAATGCTCAGGGATGGTAAAATCCAGTTCATAGGTAGTATTGTTGTTCTTACGCAGTACAGAACTGGGAGTAAGTCCGGCAAAGGTGCCTCCTTTATAGGCAAAATCAGTGGCCCCAAAGTCATTCGTAACGGTAATGGTTAGGGTCACCACATCGCCAATACCCATAGCCTGGTCGGGGATTGAAACATCTGTTATGTTGGGCTCGATAACACTGAGGATAGACAAGGTAGGGGACAGGACAATATTACTGGTTCCGTCAAGCTCGGCCGCTAA
>CAYSAH010000271.1:0-5816 GCA_964428945.1 uncultured Bacteroidaceae bacterium
AGTGAATAGATCCTGCTGAAAGCATCATGGTCTGTCTGCCTTAGTGTGACAACATAATTTTTAGATAAAAATATTGATACAGATCCTACACGGATCCCTTTTTTTTCAGATTTTATAAACCTGGATGGAAAAGATTAACTTACCCGGAACCTTCCCGTCAATTTTACTGTCCACCCAGGTGCCGGGGCAAATTCACTACTGTGCCAAAATTAATTTACCACCCGTATTACAGAACTTTTCCTGTATTGTCCGCAAAAATTCAGTTCCCGGGACTGGGATGCCCGGGGCTGTAAGCGATTTTTTCAAGTGCCATTGCGATTTCATCCAGCAATCCAGCTTTGGTGAGTACCATCCCGAACTCTTCGGGGACATTGTGTCTTAAAATCCTCATGATTCAGTTATTTTAACTCACTTTGCTTTTTAGCAATCCCTTCTGGCAGCAATGACTTCAGTTCATTTACGCGACTGATCAGTTCATTTACACGATAAATCAGTTCAACTGCGGGACAGACCAGTTCGTTTGCGAACTGTGTAAAGCATTTACAAGACGTTTTAGATCATTTGCACCTATCATTTATACATTTTCAGGACGTATTTTGCCATTTTCAACAGCATTCGCTTCATTATTTTTTTTAAATGCTTCGAAATCTCCCGTCAATATTTTGAAAACTCCGGTATATATTTCAAAAACTCCGGTATATATTTTGATAACTACAGGGTATATTTTGAAAACTCCGGTATATATTTTGAATGCTCCCGTAGTTACTTCGATTTTACCCCCAAACACCCTGATCCCTCCCGGAACCGGACAGGAAAAGCACGACAGTATCACACTAAATAGCTTCATTGTCTGATTTTCTTTATACATTACTATCTACCTAGAGGACAGGGTCAGGTTTATTTTATGGAAGCTATAATATTTGAAAAGAAGGGCAGACTTTCCACCCGAACAGGTGTAAATTTGCTACAAATATCCAGGATTTTTATTGGTTTGTGCGTGGATAAATAGCCATGTTGCCTTTATTTATTTTTTGTCCGATGCGGAAGAGGACACCCGGACCACACTCATTACAGCCAAACCTGCAAATTCATTGCAAACAACCGGGATTAATTCCTATAGCCGCAATCCGATGTACCCAGGATTGATGTTGCTGTATCCCGGGCTTTCCTGTTTTTCAGGTAAGTGCCGGGCTTTGATTTTTCTTCCTGTCCTGTTCCTGATCCTACGTAATATTATATATTTTGCGGGAAGAAAGATACCTGGAAAAGGATTTCACCGAGGAATATAAATCTTATAAAAGCAGGGTCAGGTGCTGGATATAAAATCACCTGTTCAGGAAGCCCTCGTGAGGTTATAGGCTTTCACGGATAAAGTACCCAATTTCATCAGCAATTATTTTAGTTCCTCTGGAATTTTATTGAATCCATCTGTAAGGAGTTGGTAACCATTCCTCCTGTATATCCTGTTATAACTACTGCCTGCCTTCCCCTGCGTAATGCTGTTCCCTAAGAAAAGTATTTTCTTTTTGACCTTAATTACTTGAACACGGAACTTTCCCTATCAAGCCTTGCCATATCCTCATCAGAAAGCCTGAATGACATTGCTCCTGTATTTTCCCTGGCGTGGCTTTCCTTTGTGGCCCCGGGAATGGCAACTACCGTGTCGCCATGGAAATGGATCAGCCGGTTGAGGGCTATCTGAGTAGCGCTTACATTGTATTTATTGGCGATTTCCTTAACAAGGTTCAAAAGTGGAATGCTTTCCGCCTATGAACTGCGCAATATCTTCTCTAACTTCCTGCCTTTGGCCAATTCATCCACCAGTTTATCCAAATACCGCACCTGTTGTGTCAAAGGATTCCCGATTTCCTCTACACGGTACCCGCAGATTACACCAGTGATAAGATGTGCATTGGAATTTAGCGAAGCGTGTTGAAAGAATGTTTCAAATGTCGCATTCTCTTTGATAAGTTCCTGCAGTTTTTTGCTGTTGAAGCCCGTTAACCACTCTATGACCAGGAGCAATTCTTCTTCTGTTCTGCCTTTCTTCTCCACTTTTGCCAGGTACAATGGATAGACCGAGGAAAAAGTCAATTTTGCAATGCGCTGATCGTGTTTCTCATTATTGCTCATACCCTATATTTAAATCTTAATTTTCGTGCAGGGGCCATTAATTCAATGGCTGCTTACAGTGTTTCCTGCGTATCATATATTTATAGAAAGGATTTAAAGTTATTTATATCCATAACCCGATCCATTTTCTGAATTTTATTTGGGATGCTTCCTTTGAATGCACTTAAGAATGAGGCTTCAAGTTACAATTTTTTGGACAATGAATTTACTTTCAGGCTTTGGATTCAGGGCCTGGCAGATGCACTGAGTGTGCTCAGCGTTTATTTACCTTCTGTTTGAACCTTTAGTCTTTATTTGTCCGTTCAGGATTTATCCAGGCACAATGCCTTGTTCATGGCAATGATCGCTTTCCGGTAATCTTCCCGCCTGATCACAAATTGCATGTTTACCTGTTTGAGCGATTGGGATACTGCTTCAATATTTACATTTTCAGAATATAGCGCCTGTGTGGCAGCAGCGAGTGATCCCGGTTTTGCAATGTTGGTACCCAGTGCACAGACCAGTGCGACCTCTTTTACCGTTACCTCGAAATAGGTGCGCTTGAGTTCTTCAATCACTGCTGTGCTGCAATCCTTCTCCCATACCACCATTGTTATGCTGTTGGCATTGGTGGATTTCAGGATATAGCTGATGTTGTGACGGGCGATCAGTTGCATCATGTTCAGGTCGAAACCGACTTGGCCAACCATAAGGGGTTCATGAATTTCAATTGCTGTAACTTTATCGGTTCCGGATATTATCTCTACACGGGATTCGGAACCTCTGTAGCCCCTGGTTATGAGTGTTCCGGGGTGCTGTGGCTCAAAGGTGTTTTTTATCCTTATATTTATACCCGCCAGTTCCAGGGGTTTGGATGCCTTTGGATGAATCGCCTCCATTCCGATATCTGCCAGCTGGTCGGCGACATTATAGTTGGTCTGACCAACAGGCTGTGAATTCTCAACACCAACGATCGCCGGATCCGCACTTGAGAGATGATACTCCTTATGGATCACCGCTTCTGCAGCCTTGGTTTCCACAGCAATTTTACTGAAGGTGACTTCCGAATAGCCCCTGTCAAATTCCCTCATGATTCCTTCTGTACCTTTTGTATAACCGGTAGCCACAGGAAGGCAGCCTGAAGTATCTATCGAGCTGAATACTTTATGGATCCGCTCATCGATGCTCAGGTATTCTGAGTCATGAAACCCGCAGAGATCGGCGAAATACCCGTTGATGCCGTGGTTCTGAAGGATATTTACCGAATTGTAAGCTGAATGTGCTTCCCCAATGGAAGCCAGAATCTCCCTGGCGGCAAGAAGGATGTTCGTTTTGTTCACATAGCCTGAAGTAAGCACCTCGGAAAGGCTGTGGAGATAGTTTTTCGACTGCTCAATCCTTTCAGTAATAAACCGGTCGGCCACAACCTGGTCCAGGCCAATATCAATAAATCCTCGGTTCAGCTCAATGAGCCTTCCCAACAATACTTTCAGAGCCTCCTCAAAACCTTTATTCTTTACGAACAGGTCGTATACCCCGGGTTCCCCTGTCTTTTTATGCTCCAGCAACCAGTTTGTAACATTGTTGTACGCTGAAACAACGAAGATCCTGTTGTAATAATTTTTCCCCTCTGCCTGGCCAATGATAATGTTTTCAAGCACGTCTCCGAATTTCGACATCGATGTACCGCCGATCTTATGAACTGTAAGCATAATTCTTTCAATTAATTAAGAATTGGCAAAAATAAAGGAATATTGATTAAATATTGAAAAGAAATCGGTCTAATTTCAGAAAAATTTACTTTGTATTTATTTCACTTTTACAAGAGCAGGCAGTAACACCAATTTTCTGGCCTCACCATCCTGCAATCGTTCACCTTTCTCCTCTTCCAGTCTTCACCTGTTCCATTATCCCCCGCCTCCATTCTAAACATCATAACAATATAACGCATTTAATATAAAGACTTAACTTTGTAAAATACGAATACCACACTCCTATGAAAACATTAAAGTTCTTTCCCATGCTTTCATTGCTTTTTATCTTTCAAACTCAACACCTGCAGGTACTTGAAGCCCAGGTGGAATACGTGGGGGAAGGAAGTTATACGAAAATATTTCCGGGCACCGATGCAGCCGGAAGAAATACTTTTCCTTCAGGATCTCCGCAGCTAAGTGGAGCTGCAATTGGCAAACCCGTACCCACAAACGACTGGTGGGCCTCACTCCTGAATTCAGATCATGTCAGCAATTTGTTTAACTACCCGATGGCCCTTAAAACCACCATGGCCGGATTGGTGGTGAGCTATATTCCCTGGGGAGTTTACGACGACCAGGAACCTATTGTTGTGGGGGTTACAGGTTTAAATGCCTCAAAAACCACTGTTGCAGATTATTCGGACTGGACTGTTACCATGGACTGGAATGATGGGGCACATCATTTGCAGGTCACTTCGGGAATAGCCATGCCTTTTCTATATTTTAATAAGGCTGCCGGTGATGCTGTGCAGGTAAAGGTAAACCTGGGAACAGTTATCACCGATGGTGAGATGCTTATCGTGGAAAACGCAAGGAACGGGGCTGATTTTGTCTTTTATGCTCCTGCAGGGAGCAGCTGGAACAAAATTGGAAATATTTATTCATCCACTTTAAATGCTCAGAACTACTGGTCGATGGCAATGATCCCGCTTACAGCTTCAAGCTTAACTGGCGTGGCCAATGAATATAAAAAATATGCCTATGTCTTTCCTGTAAATACTACGGCAAGCTGGACCTACGATCAGAATACCTCTGTTATGAAGACAGATTTTCTTGTTGAAACTGAAGTTAAAGAAGGAAGTGAAACGAACATGCTGCTTGGACTGCTTCCTCACCAGTGGGCCAATCTTGCTGCAGATTCACCACTTCCTGAGCAATACAGCTACAGCTCGATCAGAGGAGAGATCAAAACTATGGATGGAAACAGCTTTAGTGTGGAGAATACCTATTATGGTATTTTGCCCACACTGCCTTACCTTAATAATTACAGCCCGGGGTTTAGTATTACTGCACTGAACCAGAAGGTCATTCAGCTTGAGAATGATGGACTGAGTTCCTGGACCGATTCCTATAACGATGGCCAGGTGATCAACAGGTTGATTCAGACGGCCCGAATCGCCGGTGAGATGGGTAATACCGACGCCAGGGATAAATTAATTGCAACTGTGAAAGAGCGCGTGGAGGACTGGTTAAGTGTCGAAGCTTCCGAGATTGCTTTCCTGTTCTATTATAATTCCACCTGGTCCGCACTCCTGGGCTACCCTGCAGGTCATGGTCAGGACGGGAACCTCAATGACCACCATTTTCACTGGGGTTACTTTATTCACGCTGCTGCCTTCCTTGAACAATATGAGCCTGGTTGGGCAGCCAAATGGGGCGATATGGTTAACCTGCTGGTAAGGGATGCTGCCTCCCCGGACCGTGGCGACGGTATGTTTCCATATCTGAGGAGTTTTAGTCCCTATGCTGGCCATTGCTGGGCGAACGGTTTTGCTACTTTTCCCCAGGGAAATGACCAGGAATCAACTTCCGAAAGTATGCAATTTAATTCCTCCCTTATACATTGGGGAACAATTACAGGCAATGATGAGATACGTGACCTTGGTATCTATTTGTATACTACGGAGCAAACTGCAATAGAGGAGTATTGGTTCGATATGTATGAACGGA
>CAYSAH010000272.1:0-1184 GCA_964428945.1 uncultured Bacteroidaceae bacterium
ACTTGTTTCTACTCCTGCTGATGCAAAACTCAATTATATTTCTTTTCAACAATTTCGAAAAAAGCAGGATAAAATTCTTTTACTCCATACAATTTATAGTGCTCCAAAGCGGTGGAAAATATTTCCTGGTCGATCGGGTAATAATAGTCCTTGAATAATCCATTAGTCCGACGGATTATCTCATCTGCCGGCACTGTATCCTGCATAAGTGATCTGACAAGGGCGGATATCCTAAAGATCTCTACGGCCGAAACTGCTTCCCTCATCAGATCGTTCATCTCCTCGTAAACCTTCATCTCTACATAGATCTCCTCGAAATTTTTCATCAGATTCCCGTATTTTTCCATTCTTGCAGCTGATTCCTGAACCCAGGCATTAAATTCAGATTCAAATTCAAGCTTTTTATTCACTGCATCGAGTCGTTCAAGTCCAAGAATTGCACCCTGCCACATTTTCCACGCATTGCTGACGCCCCTGTATTTCGATGAATACTGGATTCTTACTTTATCCGACTGATTCATATACTTATCCATGATTTCCATCCTGTGGGTCCTCAATTCTATTCGTATTGGGAGGCTTCTCTCCATCATGATTCTTATCGCACTGGAATGTAAAAACTGTTCAGTTGATCCGGGATAGCCAAGGATCATGGTAAAATCATCCTTTTTAACTCCATCCATGGAGATCTCAAAAAATTTCGCAGGTTTATAGGGAATATTCTCCACTGAGTAATCAGCAGGCATATTTTCCTTGTTAGCATAAACCCGGAAGATTGAAAAATCACCTGTATGCCTTGGCCATATCCAGTTGTCGCTATCCTCTCCGAAGTTCCCGATCGAACTCGGTGGAGCACCAACGAGCCTTACATCATCAAATCGTTCATAAACGAAAAGGTAATATTGGTTCCCGTAGAACATTGGTTGGACCCTGGCCTCATATTTTCGGTTTTCTGAGGCAGTCGCGATAATTCGCCCTATATTTTTATTGATAAGTTCCTGCTGCACCGACTTTCCTGAAGCCGGATCAACTCCCATCAAAACTTCCTCGCCAACATCTTTCATATAGCGGAGGAACCGGACGGATACATTCGGATTGGGAAGTTCCTCCTCCCTGCTCAATGCCCAGAAGCCTTCAGTCAGGTAATCGTTTTCAACCGAGGAGTGTGACTGTATTGCCCCATAGCC
>CAYSAH010000272.1:1194-4099 GCA_964428945.1 uncultured Bacteroidaceae bacterium
GTTCAAGGCTTGAGTGTTCCTGAATCTGACTGTAGCCGCAATGATGATTTGTGAGTAATAATCCTTCGGAAGAGATCATGTCACCGGTGCATCCCCCGCCAAAGATCACGACTGCATCTTTCAGACAAGCCTGGTTTACACTGTATATATCCTCAGCCGTTAGTTTGAAGCCTTTCGACTGCATGTCTTCAATGGTATATCCTTCAAGCATAGAGAGCAGCCACATTCCCTCATCAGCCCTGGCTATATTTGAAACAAGAAGTAGAAATAATAAAATAATCAGATTCCTGGATTTTTTCATTTTAAAATAATTTACTTAATAAAACTGTCTAATTCCCTGTAAAGCTTGTGAACAGGGAGGCCCATAACATTAAAATATGAGCCTCGGATCTCCTCAACACCAACGTAGCCAATCCATTCCTGGATACCATAGCTGCCGGCTTTATCAAAAGGTTTATAACTCTTTATATAATGGTCGATCTCTTCATCTGTTATGTTATCAAAAATCACCTCTGTTGAAGCAACGAATGACGCTGTTTTTATTGCTGAACGCAGACAGACCCCTGTGAAAACAAAATGTGAACGGCCTGAAATACTTCGGAGTGTCTGATGGGCGGCTGATTCAGAATCAGGTTTTAGAAGCACTTTTCCATCCTGGAAAACTATTGTATCGGCAGTGATCAATATATCCATGCTCCCCAGGCTTCCCGGATAGGCCTCTGATTTCTTAAGAGCGAGAAAAAGGGGGATATCTTTGCCACTCAGGTCAGGTGGATAGGATTCATCGACCTTGCATCCATCACTTAACTCAAAATCAATTCCCAGTGATCCCAATAATTCACGTCGTCGTGGTGAGGCAGAAGCCAGGATTATACGATAAGGTTTTATCCTTTCAATAAGCATTTATAACCAGTACTTTATTAGGTAATAAACAACACCGGAATACATCACACCAAACAGCATAATAAATTTTATAAGCATACTTGCCCGATGGTAATCGGCTTTCCCGGAGGCTATCAATATCAGGGTAAGCAGGATAAAAAACGGAATTAACAGGAAAGCTGTAAAATACACCAGTGAAATGAAATCGGGTTCCTGACCCGAAAACAATATAAATTTTATAAGAATAAAGAGCAGCAAAATGACTGTAATGATTATCAGCAATGCAAGGATGCCCTTGGTAAGCCTGCTTCCCGCCACGATCGGCAGTGTTTTCATTCCGTAGGCCGCATCTCCCTCGAAGTCTTCCGCGTCTTTTATAATTTCCCTTATAAGGGTAGTTATAAATGCAAAGATACTGAATCCGGCCACCCATAAAAAGATATAATTAAAACTACTGTTATACTGAAGCATCATACTTCCATATTCCCTGTTCAGCATAGGAATTTCAAAAAGAACAACGATCAGCGGCACCATCGCGGTTAAAAATGCAACCGTAAGATTTCCGACAAGGAACTGTCTTTTATAATTGGTGGAATAGAACCAAAGCAGACCTGCAGAGAGGAAGAACACGAAACTCATTGCCATGAGTTTTATATGAATGCTAAGATAAATACCAATACCTATACCAATTAAATTAAAGATCGTGTGGAGGGTCATTGCAGTTCGCCTGTTTACTGAAATTCCTACAACTACCTTATCAGGTTTATTGATCCTGTCGGTTCTCGTATCAAAATAGTCATTAATTATATAGCCTGCAGCTGCAATGAACATCGTGGAAAGTACGAGCAACATAAAATGCAGATTATCAAATTGCAGGCTGAAACTGGCAGAAGGAAGCAAGGGACCCATGATGAGATATCTCATTGCAAATTGGGTGAAAGCAATGATCAGGAGATTAGGTAAACGTATGAGGCTTAAAATCTTTTTCATCCTTCGGCAAGCAATCTGTGCTCGATAAAATATAACACTTTTCGATAATTGTAGAGTGAATCCCAATAACAAATATACAAATAATTGTTAGTGATATTCCCAAAATTGATCTTTGAGGAAGCAGGGACCAGACATGTATCGAATTCTTCTTTCAGTAAAGAATAATTTTCCGCTGAAATATAGCGGATATACTCCGCTTACCAGGTAAAAGCCTCACCATCCATCCAGCGTCCGTGGAGGCGAAGGACCTGTTCAATAATATCGCGGACGCAGCCATCCCCTCCTTTAAAATGTGAAATATAGGATGAAATTGATTTGATCTCCTCAACAGCATCGGCAGGGCAGCATGCTACTCCTGAGATGCTCATAACTTCAAAATCCGGCATATCATCTCCCATAAAAAGGATTTCATCAGCCTTAAGTCCGTACTTAATCCTGAAATCATCAAAATCCTTCTTTTTATCTGAGGCTCCAAGGTAAATATCCTCAATACCCAGGTTACCGAACCTGACAGCAACATTTTCCGCCCTCCCGCCAGTTATAATAGCAATAGGATATCCTCGCTTAACAGCATATTGGATTGCATACCCGTCTTTTGTATTCATGGTTCTGAGGAGTTCCCCCTGGGCAGAAAGCAATACTTTAGGGTCACTCAATACCCCATCCACATCAAACGCAAATGCCCTGATCTTCTTAAGGTCCTCCTTGAAATTTGTCTTACTCATGATCTGTTTTTCTGTATCTTATAATACTTTCTGTTAATATTTTATAAATTTCCCTGTCTTCCGGTCGTGCCTCCAGCGCCTCAAGATGACGCTGTATTGTTTCCATATCCTCTCGATTTGCTGGTCCAGTCTGGGTATCCCGGGGCTTAAGGCTGCGGAGTTTAACAGTTGTTTGCTCGATAAGTGGAAGCAATATTTCAAAGCGGATTCCCGAATCCTTCAGCAATGAATGTGCAATAGTAGCCATGTGGTTGCTGAAATTACACGCAAAAACGGCTGCAACATGAACCATTTTTCGTTTTTCCGAA
>CAYSAH010000272.1:4109-5815 GCA_964428945.1 uncultured Bacteroidaceae bacterium
GATACATTCCCATTTTCCTGAAATTTTGTCTGCCAATCCGGAAAGTTAATTCTCACTATCCTTTGACGATCCCTCTATCAGAAAGGGTATTGCAGAATAATCCATTTCAGTCATCCTGCTAAATGTTTGCAAGGGATAAAAAACCCCGTGTGGTCCATAATCTGATCCAAATACATCAATACCAGTGCTTCCGGATGTGTGAGCGACCATCGCTCCAAGATTCCTGTATTGTTTTATAAGCCCGGGGATGGCCCCATCACTTACACAGATCAGGAACAGGTCTGGTAATTGGTCAATCCCGGAAATGTCCGCAGTCATTGTTGCTGAAACTTCATCGGCAATCTGCTCACCGTTTAGCGGATTTCGGGAAATGATATTCAGAACAGAAATTCCTGCATAATTTAATGCTTTTGCCATATGCCAGGCCAAATTCCCTGAGCCAACTACAGAAACGGTTTTTATGGAATCGTTTTTACGCATAAAATAAGGCAGGATTAACAGGCCAGATCCAATATAAGATCAATGACTGCGGTCAGATGAATTTCAATTTCAGGCTCAATTAATCAGAACGCACAGATTAATCTTCAGGATAATCAAATATAGGATAAAAATACCTCAAATGAATGCAAAAAAAAGGGAGCCTGTAAAAGCACCCTCTTCTTAGGAAGATATACGATTATACATACCTGAATATTCCCAGGTCCTTTGTTTCACTGCTCATTATATAATCGGCTTTCTGGGCATTCTCAGATTTCCCCTGCTTGATGAATACCTCTGCAGATTTTTCAAAGTCATCGTTTTTAACACTGTCGTGCAGCAACAGATAGCCCATTATAATATTGCCAGCCATTTCCACCATTCTCCTGGCATGAAAATCTATAAATTCATTATCGCCCTGTTCAATTACCCATTTTGATACCTTTTCGAACTCATTTGTCATCCCGATCAGGTATTTTTTCATGTATTCCAGTTCCGGAGTTACTTTTATCTCTTCAAATTCCCTGATTCGATTCAGGAATCCACCTGCAGTTACACCACGAATGGCTGCAACTACCTGTAGTTGCGATGTACCTTCGTAAATGGATGTAATTCTGGCATCCCTGTAAATTCTCTCAATTGGAAAATCCTTCATGAAGCCTGCCCCGCCATGGATCTGAAGGCTGTCATAAGCGATCTGGTTACAATATTCGCTGGAAACAAGTTTCAGTAAGGGTGTAAACATATCAGCAAGACGCTGGTAATATTTTGCTTCCTGGCGTTCCTCAGGTTCCAGTTTCCTGGTTTCTTCAATAAAAGAATAATTCTTGTAAACATCAACATACCTGGCAGTTTCATAAAGTAGCGTACGGATTGCCTGTGTCCTTACCTTCATGCTTGTCAGCATTTCATATACAGCCGGAAATTGGATAATAGCCTTTCCAAATTGAACCCTCTCGTTTGCATATTTAAGGGCTTCACGGTACGCCGCTTCAGCAAGTCCGACTGATTGTGCTCCAATACCAAGTCTTGCCGAATTCATCAAGGCCATTACATACTTGATAAGACCAAGTTTCCTGTCTCCCACGAGTTTGGCCGGGGCATTTGTAAAAACCATCTCACAGGTTGGGGAGCCCTTGATCCCAAGCTTATTTTCTATGCGTCGGATCTTAACCGCTGCATCTTTCCTGTCATACACGAACAGGGACAAACCTCTTCCGTCAGATGTT
>CAYSAH010000273.1:0-5813 GCA_964428945.1 uncultured Bacteroidaceae bacterium
AAGCAGGAAGGTGCAGCACCGGAAACCACAAATACAGCCGGGGTCTCTGCCGAACGTGATATAAATACAACTTTTACCGATGTGAGGGACGGGCAGCAATATGAATGGGTAAGAATCGGCAACCAGGTCTGGATGGCGGAAAATTTAAATTACAGCTTGGAGGAGAAGTCGTGGTGCTACGACAATATCGAAAAGAATTGCGACACCTATGGAAGGATGTACAATTATTATGGAGCCCTGGAGGCTTGTCCCCCGGGGTGGCACCTGCCCTCAGATGAAGAATGGAAAATGCTGGAAGTTCATGTTGGAATGAGCCGAACAGAGGCAGATAAAAGAGCTATTTATCGTGGAACGATCCAGGGAGGAAGGCTGAAGTCCACCAGCACACTCTGGGAGGATCCAAACAACGGCGCAACGGATGATTTCAATTTCAGCGTATTACCGGGAGGATGGAAAGATGGGAAAGGGGTGTTTGATTCTATGCATAAATGGGCGTTCTTCTGGTCATCGACCGAGCAAACCAATGTGTGTGCCTGGTCAAGGATATTTCTGGATGACAGCCCAACGATCGAAAGAATGAATCTTTTGTGCACCTGGGGCTTGCACGTAAGGTGCATAAAGGATGATGTGGATATTGACATTGCAAGACCCTGAGCCAGGAAAGTGAGTGGAGTATAAGAGGATTGTAGAATTGTTGAACAGGTTTAAAAATCGTTCATTTAGGATATCATTCCAAAAAGTTATTATTTCTCCCCTGAAACCAGGCTTCCCCTAAATACTATTGCCTGCCGGGATTTCCTTTCCTTTCGAAAGGAGCCAGGCAGGCAACAGGAATAATATCAGGCCGGACAAAGATCCCCGGCAAAAGGTAAGAGGCTCAGCTATTCAGCAGGAAGCATTTCCAGGTCAAGCTCGGTTAGATTTGCAGCTTTCACCACCACATTTTCGATGGTTAATGTGTCAAAACTCTCCTTATAAGCATTCAAAATGTACGTTCCTTCCGGCAATCCCGGCAGTGCATAAAAGCCGGTAGAATCAGTAAGGGCTGAAGCGATCGTTGTATCCTGGGAGATCCATACTGAAACGTTGGGAAGGGCAAGCATGGAAGTATCCATGGCCATTCCGGATACTGTACCCGCTGTAGAATTATTTACCGCACGAATCACTGGTTTAAAATTAAAGCCATTGATCTTTTCGGGCTTATTTAAATTTCCCTTCAGTACAAATGATTTTTCCAGGCTGAAATCAAGCAGCAATTCAGAAGTTAATCCTCCGGCAATGGTCAACGGCGGATCAATGAAAACCTTAATCCCTGTCTGGGAACCGCTTGGGACCTTCACGGAATAGGTTTCTCCTTCCTTTAACGTAAGACTTGCCTCATCAACATAAATCCTGATCAGGTCAATGTCTCCTGCCGGCAATTCCACTTCCGCTATATTGGCAGTAATTCCGTTGCGCAATTCCATCAGGTTAAGCATAACAGTGTCTTCAAAAACTTTTACGAATTCAGATCCCGCACTGTCAGACTTCAGCCTGACCTCAACCATCGTTATGGTTATATTTGCAGAATCGATCAATTCAATGGGAAAAGGGGCATCAGTTATATTTAATTTGAGGGTCCCGTATCCCTCATTTGTATTTTCACTGCAAGCTGCAGTCAGACCAATTATAATTCCTAAAATCAAAAGTTTACCTACATATGTTTTCATTGTTCTCAAGTTTTAATTCCTTCTTTTAAACGAATAAATACAGGATTTGTTTCGATTTTTGAAGTTTAAATTGTTTAACTGCCGAAATCATCCTAAGAATACAGGATTTTATGCTTTGAATATTGTTCACATGGAGTAGCAAGACCCTGTGATGGAAGCGGAATTATCCAGAAGAATTATAAATACGTTCCCGGTGAAAATATCCTGTAACTTTATTAAATAATTACAGGGAAGGGACGCATGCTTGTCTCTTCCCTGTAATTTTTTACGTCCTCCACATTTTACCGATCCTTTCGTCTTTATAAAGTATTCAATTCGAACTTAATTACCCGGATATTGTTATGTCCCTGCAAATTAATGTGCAAACGTTCCTTTAGATCCTGAACAAGGTGTGACAACATTTGAAAGTGCCTGGTCTGATTCTTCGTACTGATCCCTTTCAGATCCATTGTTCCCTGCATTCCGGATACAATTGTACCAATTAATAAAAATGGAAGAAGCAGGACAGGGATCAAAAATTTTCCTCCCTGCCGCGAGGTTTTATTTCCTTTTTCCAAAAAACAATTAAATGTCACAACATGAAAAATTCAACAAGGCACTTTATCATTTTCGCACTGCTCTCCATTCTTAATGTTACCGGATTGAAGGCCCAGACGGAGACTTACCAGGCAAAACAAAGCGGAATCTCCCTTGGTCTGGTGGGATATGTGCCAGGCATCGGTCTGAATTTCGATAATTTTGTTACAAAAAACATCTCGGCAGGAGTTTCGATCGGTATTACCGGTGTCGGAATCGAAGCCAAATATCATTTCGCTAATCTAAATTCAAACAGGTTCAAGTTCTATGCCGGGCTTTCTTTTCTAAGTTTTTATGAAGCTGTTCCTGCCTATTACACACCCATTGGTATTTCTTATACCGGAAAAAAGAATTTTCAATACAGCCTGGATGGCGGAGTGTTTTATTCTGAAATGGCCGATCCGGTTTTAGGTCCTAACTTCAACCTGAGAGCCGGCTACCGCTTCGGGGAAAGTATCAGTGAAACAGGATTTGAAAAGGAAGCCTCAAAAAAGAATATTATTTCATTGACTGCAGGCTTTCCTATTGTTGTTCTCCTTTCCTATGAACGCCTGCTGTTGCCATGGCTTGGGGCCGAAGCTGGGATCGGAGCCCTAAGCGCCGCCGGAGGTATCAGGCTCTATACTCCCGGACTTTATAATAAGAGCTTTGGCTTTCATGCAGGGATAGTGCACATTTTTTCATCCTACATCGAACCCGCAACCCTGGTCACAATAGGACCCCATTACCTTTCAAAAAGGGGCATACGGATAAGTGCAGATGCGGTTCCCGGATGGAAGGAACCCAACAATCCAGATGGATTAAGTTTCATTGGAGCCAGCATGAGCCTTGGAGTAGTCTTCTGATAATTTATAAAAAATCCTGAAATTCATCCTGATAAGTTTGCCGCGATCACAGGGTATAACATAACTTATCGAAACTGGAAATATAAAATCAGGATAAGTATTTTGCCTGCTGAATTGCAATCCCGGTGAAAATTCTTTTTATAAAACTTTTTAAGCCCACCATTTCTTACTAGTTTAGACAGGGTAAACCCTGGATTAATTTCAATACCCTGTTATGAGAAAATACTCATTGATCTTATTAATCTTAAGTAAGCTGCTTATTGCCCAGCAATGGGAAGCGGTTCCCCTGGTATCGCAATCCATAATAGATGCAGGCAATTTTGGAGGCGAAGGCTGCCAGGTCATACAGGCGATTGAAATTGACCATTCTGATGGTTCATTTTTATTGATGGGGACAGATGTTGGAGGCATTTACCGCAGTCTGAATGGAGGCAATTTATGGGAACCATGTAATGTGGGATATTTTCCAAGGGGGAATTGTGGTTTTGCCATTGATCCAAACAATAATCAAAGGGCACTGGGCATTGGAGCTAACAGCATAGCCAATCAAAGCCATGGTATTTATCTGACTGAAAATAGTGCTGAAAGCTGGAAACATGTTTTTGCAGAGGGAGGATATGCCGGACAAGGCAGGACAAAAGACAAAGTATGCTATGACAAGAGCAGCTTTGACCCTGATTCCGGTTTCAGTCTCATTGCCTATTGGTCAAACCCGGCAGGGGGCTTATATAAAACGATGGATGGTGGAAACAGCTGGAACCTGGTAAATTCGGAATTTGGCGACTGCATTGTAAAAATTAACCCGGGCAATGGCACAATTTACATTGCCAACGACCAGGGATTCTTCCGGAGTCCCGATGGCGGTGTCTCATTTGGACTGAGCTTTTCAGGCACAGTCAGGGATATTTCGATATCCGTAAATGATCCATCCAAAGTATGGCTGACAACACAGAATAAACTATATGTTTCCATAAACGACGGATCCAGTTTTGAACAGATAAGTGCATCCGGATATCCTGCAAATATTGAAAAATTGTCTGTAAGTCCGGTAAACCCCGATCATATGGTGATTTGCCAAAGAGACGGTGATTATGAACGACCCATTTACTATTCAGTTAACGGAGGTCTGAACTGGACCAGGTCTGAAAGAGATAATTCGAATGCCTTTATGCCATTTAACGGAAGGGGACAACTCTTTACATGGCATCCTCTCAACGAAAATAAGGTCTGGGCACTTGGAGGTGACTGGATAACAAGCAGCAGCAATGCAGGTCAATTATTCGAGTGGGACGCAAATGGTTACAATGGCATCCTGGCAGGGGGATTCTTCAACTTTAATATTTCGGATCCTGATATCTTATACCTAGCCTCCCAGGATTACAACGGGGCAGTTACCTTCAATGGTGGTGATACCTGGACATACTGCAACGCCAGCGGGCTTGGATGGGGTGGGTTTACCTATGGGGCATATGCAGCCAGCAGTGATGTCCTTGTTACGCAGGTTTCGGAAGGATGGGGAGCAGATGGCTTGTTGACAGTCAGCCGGAATAAGGGAAAGAGTTTTTCAAAGACAGGATTGGTTTGCACTGGGTATGATGTTGCATATGGTGACCCAAAGGATCCCAACGTTATATATTTTTCAAATTGGAGAAGTACTGATCTGGGGCTGAACTGGACTGAAATGACTGAATGTAAAGGTGTATTTACCGCTAATCTGTTTGGTGATAAACAGGTATATGGAGCATTTGGAAATAAGGTTCTCAGGTCAGATAACCTTGGTGTTTCATGGACTGAAATTGTGAGTATGCCAGGTTCAGTAAACGATATCGCATATGATCATCTAAGGGACCGATTATACATCATCGCAAATTCAAACCGGGTGTTCCAGTTTCAGGATGATGAATTGCTTGAATTAACAAACTATCTGCCCTCAGACCAGTACGGTAATATTTCTGCCAGGTCTGTTGCTGTTGATCCTGTTGATCCGGGAATTGTCTATGTTGCCGGCGCCAGGGATATTTATTCAACAGACGCTTCTGTTTCGAGATCCAGGGACGCCGGACTTTCGTGGGAAAATATGACCAGAAACAGCAGGACAAACAATGTTCAGTTTGGAAAAGATGGAGCTCGTGAAGCATTCGCCATACGGGTAAATCCCGAAACCCGTGAACTATGGGCTGAAGGAGGCTGCTATGGGATCTGGAAAATCGCTGCACCGGATTCGGCACCCTATTCCTTCCCTGTAATTCGTTTAAATCAGACCCTTAAATACTTAAAAATAGCGGAGAGCTTTCAGTTCAAATTTACAGCCACATATGAAATTGATTCAACTGCAGAATGGTATTCCAGCGATACTTTAGTTGCTTCTGTTGATTCCACTGGAAAGGTAACAGCCAAAAAGCAGGGCCAGGCAACAATAACAGTAAGGATTCTGGAAAATGGCGAAGAGTTGTCTGCCATGGTAATTGTAACAGGGATTCAGGCTCCCTTCGAAGGATTAACAAGACATATTCCCGGAAGGATAGAAATGGAAAGTTTTGATGAAGGTGGAGAAGGAATTGGTTATCATGACGCCACGTATGAAAATTCAGGAGGACAGTTCCGGCCAGACGAGGGGGTAGATATAGAAGTTTGTTCACAGGGTGGATTCAACGTTGGATGGACAAGTGCTGGCGAATGGTTG
>CAYSAH010000274.1:0-5787 GCA_964428945.1 uncultured Bacteroidaceae bacterium
GCGCTGCTATCGGGAAATGGAATGTTGGAAATATTCCGAATCAAAGAAATGCGGAATTTAAAAATTACAAATGATTACAGTATTTTGTTTTGGTTCTATGTTGATTTAAATGGATAAAAAATTTCAAACTTCAGCTAATTAATAAGGTTTAGATTTGTGTGATGTAATATGTTCTACGAAGGTTTAAAAGCAAGAATAAGGTTTTTCGAAATTAAACTGTTTGATAAACACGTATTTAATCAATAAGGAATTTTTGAAACCTTATTTTCTGCCGCTAACCTTAGTAGAAATAATCAATATAAAACAAAACCTTATTTCATGCCTGCCGCAGAAGAGCCTTATTCAGAAACTAAAACAAATGAGATTTTTTACAATTAACACACAATACTCACGACTTTCGTTATAGAACATTTATTTTTACTTTCACTTATTCTTTTTCAGTGTGAAAATCTTAAAGAGAGGTATTGTTTTGTGGTTCATTTCCCAAACACCTCCTATATACTGAAAGGCTTTAAACCTGCTTAACTTTTACTACATTTTGAATATTAATATCGGTGAGATGCTTTATATAAGATAAATAGATACTTTATCTATTTAAAATTATAATTAATATCATATTGATATTTGAATTATCAATACTTTCTATATATTTTAATGTAAACATCTGTTATTGTTTATGATATAATGATTATTGAATGGCCATGATATTTTATTTCGTATTTCTTATTGTTTTTTGATTTATTTTAACATACATTTGAAAATGATATTAATAAAGTAGTTTTTGTTGCTTTTTGATATTTTTTTGTGGATTTTTTAATGAAGTTTAATAAAAGAAGCTAAAAAGGAAAATCAAAGCCTGTATTTAAAAGAGGATTTTATCAATTTACTTAAAATGACAAATTATGAAAAAAGGAAAGTTGTGCTTCTGCTGTAGGCCTGAGGTGTTAAAACTGTTACAGAAATTGAAAGTAATGTTTATTTTCATTTTTCTGACAATTATCACTGTTCAGGCGGGTGAACAAAAAAGTATTACCGGTGCGGTTAAGGATAATTCGAACCAGCCGTTACCAGGTGTAACTGTACTTATAAAAGGGACAACACAGGGAACTGTGACCAATGCTGATGGGATTTTTACGATATCCAATGTCCCTTCAAATGCAACACTTGTATTTTCGTTTGTGGGTATGCAATCCCAGGAAATTCCGGTAGGGGACCAAACTACAATAAATGTAACTATGGAATCCAGCTCCATTGGATTGGATGAAGTGGTGGCAATTGGTTATGGCACGCAGAAGAAGGTCAATTTAACAGGTGCTATTTCAGTCGTATCAAGTGAAGCTATTCAGGAAAGGCCGGTAACATCGGTACAGCAGGCCCTGCAGGGGCTTGTGCCCAACCTGAACATCAGTGTCAGCGGGGCTGGCGGTGAGCCAGGTGGCGAAATGAACATGAACATCAGAGGGCTTTCATCCTTCTCGGGGAATACTTCCCCCTATGTGCTTGTTGATGGGATCCCAATGAGTATTAACGACATTGATCCCAATGACATTGAATCTATTTCGGTACTCAAAGATGCTGCTTCTTCTTCCATTTATGGGGCCAGGGCAGCCAACGGAGTGATCCTGATCACCACAAAAAGAGGAAAGGATGCCAAGTCCGGAGCAAAGGTGTCGTATTCCAACAACTTTGCTATGTCAAGTCCGCTAAACCTTCCTGAATTGGCCGACCCGATGAACTTTGCACTGGCTATGAACGATGCTTCAAGAAATGCCGGTGGAAATGGATGGTACACTGCTGACGCCCTCGAAAGATTAGCCCAGAACATTGCCAATCCGGGCAGTGCGGTGGAAATGCTGGGCAGGGCCGATGGGCTTTCCTGGGATATAGGTGCCATGGGACTTGGAGCAGCAGGTGTAACAGATTGGTACGATATATATTACAAGGATTTCAGTACCCGGCAGAAACACAACCTGAGTGTCTCGGGAGCAACGGATAAGATTGACTATTATATCTCAACAGGATTCTACGACGAGCAGGGATTGTTCAAGGCATGGAAAGATTCCTATTACCGCTACAACTTCGATGGAAAAATCGGTGCGCAGGCTACCCCATGGATGAATATTACAGCCATTTTCAAATACAATAACAACAAGCAGGATTTTCCCTGGGATGCCAGCGGACGGGCCACTATCTATGACTTGATCACCAAAATTAAACCCACAATGCCGCAATTTTATCCCGGCACCGATGTTCCAACTCAAGAGGGCAGGGTACTTATTAGAAGGTCTACCAGAGATGTGACCATCGGTCGGCAAATTGTACTTTCTCCCAGGATTTCGCTGGAACCGGTCAAAGGTTGGGTGACCAATGTGGAAGTGAATTACATCATGAACAATGACCGGAACGTTAAAACAGACTTGCAGGCTCCATGGGTCAGGCCCAATGGTGAAATCGCATATTCACCCTCCAAAGAGACAACCAAATTTTATCCTACGCTGAATACGAATGAATATTTGTCGCCGAGTGTATACTCAAGCTATACCCGAAATTTCGGGAAACACAATGTATCACTTTTAGCAGGTTATCAGCAGGAGGTTTACAAGTACTTTAATATGCAAGCCAGGGCTCAATTTTTATTGAGCGATGCCATTCCTTCTGTGAGTACTGCCGTGGGAACAAAAGAAGTTTCGGACGGCCAGGGGCACTGGGCTACCCAGAGTGCTTTCGGCAGGCTGAACTACAATTTTGACGAAAAATACCTACTCGAAGTTAACTTCAGGGCCGATGGTACTTCCCGGTTTGAACCCGGTGAACAATGGGGAAATTTCCCCTCTGTTTCCGCTGGCTGGGTATTGTCGAAAGAAAATTTTTTTCCTTTAACGGGTGTGGTTGATTATCTCAAGTTCAGGGCATCTTACGGTTCACTGGGTAACCAGAATGTGGCTAACTACCTGTACGTACCTACAATGCCCATTTCACAGAGTACCTGGCTGTTCGGAAAACAGCGCTTGTGGACGGTGGGGACACCCAACCTGACGAGTATCGACCTGACCTGGGAAAAGGTAAGTACCTTTAACGTTGGAGCTGATTTCCGGTTACTCGATGACCGCTTATCGGGTGCGTTCGACTGGTATGAAGCCTATACCACCGACCTTGTTGGCCCTGGACCTGCTGTTCCTGTTGTACTTGGGGCTGCAGTCCCCCGGACAAACAGCGGCGAGATCAGGACACGAGGCTGGGATCTGGAACTTTCCTATAAAAACAAAGTCCGTGATTTTTATTACTCCATTGGCGGGGTATTGTCTGATAACATCAGTGTGGTCACCAAATACAACAACCCTTCCGGTGTGCTGAACACCTACTATGTCGGACAACGACTGGGCGACCTCTGGGGCTATTATACTGCAGGTCTTTTCCAAACGGCTGAAGAGATAGCCGGATGGGCCAACCAGCAGGCTGTTCAGGCCGGTACCTGGAGAACGGGTGATGTGAAATACGTCGACCTGAATGATGATGGTAAAGTTGACCGTGGCACGAACACAATAGATGACCATGGCGATTTAAGAGTAATGGGAAATGAGAGGCCCCGGTTCAGCTATGGGTTTAACCTGAGTGCATCCTGGAAAGGGTTTGATCTTACTGCCTTCTTCCAGGGGGTAGGCAAGTTAGACGTCTGGATCTCAGAATCTGCCAATGGAAATTATTTCAGGGGCCATGCCAACGGTCCTTTGCATGCCACGGTTTTAAAGGAACACCTGGATTACTGGCGGGATGATACCAGCCCGTTGGGAGCCAATCCGAACGCCTATTTCGCAAAACCTTATTCTGTGTTTACCGGGGAAAATCAAAAAAATTACCAGACTCCGAATGATCGTTATATGCAAAACGGTTCCTATCTGCGCATGAAAAATCTCCAGTTGGGATATTCCATCCCTCAGAGCCTTACCAGAAAGGTGTCTATTTCGAGTGCAAAGATTTATTTATCAGGAGAAAATCTCCTGACTTTTACCAATCTGATGCTTTTCGATCCTGAAGCTATTACCAGTTCAGGATTAGGGGGGGATGCGAAAATCTATCCGTTGGCAAAGGCTTATTCTATTGGGTTAAACATTAACTTTTAAATGAAACGAAAATGAAAAAGGTATTATATACATTCATGATAATGATGGGCTTAACCTTAAGCTCATGCGATGATTTGCTTGACAAGACCCCGTTGGATCAGATATCGGACCCTCAGTTCTGGAAAACCGATAGTGACCTTCAATTATATGTTAATAGATTGTATCAGGATATGACCGGTTCTGCAGGAGGCTATTGGGGCCTGTCAGGATCCGGAGGAACCGCTTTACCTGATGCCGGGACAGATGTTGTCATCACCATGGGTAATTACATCGGATTCAAAAACCGGATGGATGGTGTGATAACCGTACCCACCACAGGAGGGGGCTGGTCCTGGACCAATGTCCGTAATGTGAATTATTTCCTGGATAACGCCGATAAGGTAACGACGGGTGTAAATAAAGACCAGTATATTGGGGAGGCACACTTTTTCAGGGCCTGGCATTATTTTGAACTTCTTAAGCAATTTGGAGACCTTCCCATAATCACCAAGACACTTTCAATCGACGATGAGGATTTCCTTTACTCTGAAAGAAAATCAAGGACAGAGGTGGTCAACTTCATTGTCAGCGATCTGGATGCAGCCATCTCTAAGTTGAAATTGAAAAACGAGGCGGGAGCCAGCCGTGTGAACCGTGACATTGCCCTGATTTTTAAATCGAGGGTATGTCTCTATGCAGGAACATGGGAAAAATACCACAAAGGAACTCCATTTGCAGGGACTACCGATGGTGCAGGATTCCTGAATCTCGCTGCCACTGCAGCCAAAACACTTATTGACGGCAACAGGTATTCACTTACGACAGGAAATGTAAAAACTGTTTATTATGAACTGTTTAACCAGATCGATTTAACCAGTAACCCGGAAGTGCTGTTCTGGAAACAGTATAATAGCCTGGAAGCTGGAGATAACTTCACAAATCAGCAATGGAACTGGCCACATGCCAGCGGATATACCCGGGAATTTATACGTTCCTACCTTTGCACCGACGGATTGCCCATCTCACTCAGTCCACTTTACAAGGGTGACGGTGATCTCAGAACCGTTGCAATAAACCGCGATCCAAGATGTGACCAGACCATTATGAAACCCGGAGACGCATTGAGTATCAACCTGAAAAATGACACCATAAAGTTTGTTACCCCCGTCCTTACAGGTCAGTCGGGGCCAACCGGTTACGAATCGAAAAAATGGCGCCGGCCACAGGTTGATCCAAGAACTAATGGTAACTCAGGTGAATTGGCGTGGATTATTTTCCGTTATGCAGAGGCACTGCTGAATTATGTGGAGGCCAAAGCGGAACTGGGACAACTGACCCAGGCCGATGTCGATCTGACCATCAACAAGCTCAGACAGAGGGTCGGTATGCCAAACCTGGTAATTGCCAATATCGTTACCGATCCTGCCTGGCCTGATTATGGATATCCTTTGACTCCCGCTATGCAGGAGATCAGACGGGAACGGACCGTGGAAATGGTAGCCGAAGGGCATCGTCTCAATGACGTTATGCGCTGGAGGGCACATAATTTATTCGTGGGGAAGAGGCCCAAAGGAACGAAATATACCCAAGAATTCAAAAATAAAAATGCCACATTAAGAGAGGATTCAGAGGGGTATCTTGATCCTTATGGTGGTTCTGTACTTACCGGACCTGGCAGTACATGGGG